>JAHIOG010000443.1 GCA_018895675.1 bacterium | reverse complement strand
GCTTCTTTTATCCCTGTTTTTATTGCTTCACCTTTTCCCCTATTAAAACCATGCTTATATACACTAACTTGTTGAAACGCTTTAGCGGTATCGAAGGTGCCATCCACTGAGCCGTCATCAACGACAAATATTTTAAGAGATGGATTAAGTTTGTGAATAACCTTAATCAAATCACAAATTGTATCAACCGCATTAAAGGCAGGAATGATGACACAATACTTATGATATATTTTATTCTCTATCATTTGCCTCGGAAATTAGAAGTAATTTTGATTTATTTCAACTAATGTTTTATAAGATATTCTCCTACTTGTCAAATTCTCTGAAAAAAGTATAAAATTGCGCCAAAAAATATTGCATTAAGCCTAATTCTGGTATAAATTTCACCGCTTTTTAAGAACGCGAGAGTAGCTCAGCTGGTAGAGCTCCACGTTGCCAACGTGGTTGTCGCGGGTTCGAGCCCCGTCTCTCGCTCAAAACATTTTAACATACAGATATTTTCTTTTAATTCGAGGTGGATACGGCAAAGTGTTTGCACTTTGTAACGCAGCGTATAATTGTACGCCCAGGAGGACTCGAACCCCCAACCTTCTGGTCCGTAGCCAGACGCTCTATCCAATTGGGCTATGGGCGCATCGCTTTTAAATAAGCGGCGAAATTTACATTTATTTCATTTTTTTGACAAACAAAAAGATTGAAAATCGAAATCATTTAGGCTATTTTTATCGCAATGCGACAAAAAAGTAAACAAAGGATTATCTCGATGCGTAAACAGTTGTTTCTATCAATCTTGCTTTTATCCTTTCAATTGTTGGTAGCCGGAACGACAATTTTAGAAAATGATAAAGTAAAATCGGCGATTACTCTGGATGAAACATGGTTGAATGCCCAGATGGAATATCGTGGAATTCCGGGGTGTTCTTTCGCAATTATTTACGATCAGGATTTACTATATTCAAATGGATACGGCTTCAGTGATCTTGAAAAACAGATTCCGGCTTCTCCGGAGACAGTTTACCGTATTGCATCAATAACAAAAACTTTTACGAGTACTGCGATATTACAATTAAGAGATGAAGGCAAATTACAATTGGACGATCCTGTTACAAAATATCTTCCATGGTTTGAAATCTGGAATAATTTTAAGGATTATCCTGAAATAACTATCTGGCATATATTGACCCACACCTCAGGACTGCCAGGAGAAGCTGCTTATCCGTACTGGACTGATCATATTTTCCCTACTGTAGAACAGATTAAAGAAGCTCTACCAAACCAGGAAATGATTTACCCATGCGAGACTAAATGGAATTATTCCAATCTGGCAATGTCTCTGCTCGGATATATAGTCGAAGAAGTATCAGGTAAAAAGTATGCTAAATATATCGAAAATAATATTCTTCAACCTTTGGGTATGACAAATAGTAGTATGAATATTTCAAAAAATAAAAAATTACTTAAAAGATTAGCGACGGCTTATGGTAGAAGACTGCCCAACGGTAGTCATAAATTCATGCCGTTTACAGATTCGAAAGGATTAACGCCGGCAGCAAATATGTCTTCGACAGTTGAAGATTTGGCAAAATGGGCATCATTTCAATTTTCAGGTGGAAGCGCCGATGGTTCACGTCTGATAAAAATGTCCACTCTCCGGGAAATGCAACGGGTCCAATGGCTACGGCAAGATTGGCAGAGTGGCTGGGGACTAGGTTGGGGTGTACGTAAAAAAGGAGAGAGAACGATTATCGGTCACGGCGGATGGGTAGCCGGATATCGGACTCAAATATCTTTCTGTCCGGATGAAAAGATTGCGTTTATTGTTATGACAAACTCCGATGATGCTGATCCGGGTACGTTTGTGTATAAGGCATTTGAAATCATAGCTCCGACTATTAATAATGCCGTAAAAAGCACTTCAGATGAACCGGTTGTTCCATCTGAGGAATGGCAGAAATATATTGGAAAATACAGGGATCCCTGGTTATATGATTATGATGTGATGATATTGAATAATAAACTGGTTATCTATTCTTATGAATATCCACCGGAAGAAAATCCAAAACATCAATTATCAGAGTTAACGCCTATCAGTCCAGATACTTTTAGAATAGCAGATGATAACGGGCATGGAGTAAAGGTCATTTTCGAATTCGATGAGCAAGGGAAAGTAACACGATTCAAAAAAGGGGAAAACTATAACTATCGTGTGGAAGATAAATAAATTATGAAGATTAAGAATTACAAATTCGGATCAATGACGATAGGTGATACAACCTATCATAGTGATTTAATTATCTTTCCGAATAAGATTAAATCTAATTGGTGGCGTAAAGAGGGGCATAATTTACAAATGGAAAATATTCAGGAAATACTGTCATTTAAACCTGAAGTTTTGGTTATCGGGACCGGTAAATTCGGATTGATGAAAGTTGATAATAATGTGGTAAACACGATCAATGAACGGGACATAAAATTAATTATTGAAAAAACGTCCAAAGCGGTTGAGAAGTATAACGCTATTTGCGAAGAAGTATGCACAGTTGCAGCATTTCATTTGACGTGTTAATCTACATAAGTGTTTTCACTTGACACTTACGCGCTGGGAACCCGAATTGATTTTATCAAAACAAGGAAATATCTGACCAGTGTTTTTTAAAGACAGGCATAATACACAAAAATATTTTTTTATCAATAGATCATGTGATTTATCACAAAAAGTTACCGAACGCTTAATAAATAACTTTAGGTATCTCGACGCTAAAAATGGTAACAGAAGAAAGGTATGTTATTCCTACACATCTTATGTATTACTTTAAGTATTTGGATATTCACGCCGCAAAATTAACAATT
>JAHIOG010000044.1 GCA_018895675.1 bacterium | reverse complement strand
TGGTCCCTCTGGATAACTCCTTGCCGGAGGAAACAGGAGTGGTAATAATGCAGTCAAAAACCGGCCATGACTCTCTTTGACAATGTTCATGCCAAAGGGGGAAAGGTCATCCTATTTTTTCTCCAAAACAGCAATAATGCTTTGCGGCGGAATAGGCAACAGCCTGTCTATCAGCCTAAACAAAGGCGTAAGAATATTGAGCGCAAATATTTGAATCAAACCGATTTTTTTACGCTTTAATATTCTGCCGTTTATCAGCCATGCAAGAGTCCCCGCCCTGTTAAAGCCCTTGATTTCGAATATATTAAAACCGATCTCCTTGCTTAACTTAATTAAGGCACCTCTGCTGTATCTGCGTTTGTGCCCCAATACCTTGTCAAACGAGCCGTAGAGCGACATCATGTGGGGAACAAGAACGATTGCTTTGCCGCCATTATTTAAAAGTTCAAAAATATTACTCAAAGCTTTTTTATCGTTTTCAATATGCTCCAACACGTTAAGGCAGACAATGGTATCAAATTTATTATTCGAATAATTTATAGTTGAAAGATCATTAATATCAAAATAAGTGACGGAAAGATAAGGTTTATCATAACTGAAGTTTTTCAGGTTTCTTATATAGAGAGGGTTAATATCCGTGGCGACATATCTATGGCGAGGAATAAGTTTCCGCGTCATTGTACCGACCCCTGCGCCTATTTCCAGGACATTTTGACTTAGATAAGGCTCCACCGTATCCGCCATCCATCGATTAAAGTTATCCGCCCTGCCCAGTCTTTCAAGCATTTGACTTCCGTATTTATCTTTCGAATAAATGTTATCCGAAAAAAAATACCTGATTATTGCCCAAAGAGCTCTATACCCATCTCTCCAATTTATTTTTTTCCCCTCACTATACGTTCGACCACAATAGGATATGGGAATTTCGAATATGGATGCATTTCTTTTTGAAAGTTTTAGAATAATTTCGGGTTCAAATCTAAAATCATTACTATCGATTGGAATGCTTTTAAATAAATCCGTTCGAATCATTTTATAACATGTTTCCATATCGGTAAGATTATAATCTGAAAACAGGTTGCAAAGAAAGGTTAAGAAGGAGTTTCCTAATTGATGTTTATAAAAAAGCACTTTTCTCATCTCGCCCGAGGCAAAACGAGAGCCAAATACAGCGTCCGCCCTTTCATTAATAAAAATTGGAATCATTTTTAGCAAATCTTTCGGATAATACTCCAGATCGGCATCGTGCATTACCGTAAGCTCGCAGGTTGCATGGTTAAGTGCAGTCTGAATTGCCTTGCCCTTGCCCTGGTTTTTATTATGGCGAAGAAAAAGCCACTCTGTTTTTTTACTTTTTAAAGGCAATTCCTGTTTTAGGCGTTCTAAAACAACGGGGGTTTGATCATTTGAGCAATCATCTACAACAATCACTTGAATCATGCCTAAGTATTCGCTTTTTTCCAGTTCTATAAGGCGTGAAAGACTCGCTTCAACTAAATATTGTTCGTTATAAACAGGCACCAAAACTGATAAGTTCATGGTAACACCGTTGTATTTGACCTAGTCCTTTTTATCAAAATAGCTATTCAAGCCATTTAGATTTGAATGATTATCCGCATAGGCCGCATCATTTGTATCCTGGGATTTTACATAATGCGTCACGCCAACATGCGTTATTTGACAAATACTTTCCTTTTCTGCACGGGGCATGCAAATGGTTAAATGATTAAATTTGCTTTCAACAAACAGGGCTGATGCGTATTGATCATCTCGGAATTCTCCTTGTTTCATTAAAACATTGTAGCATTTATCATCAATTGTAATCTCTAAATTATAATTAGCTTTTAAAGGTTTTATTGTCTTAAAAACAATCTCAAATACGTCCCCTGGCAACATGTCTTTTTGAAACTCGACTTTATGAGGATGAAGTAATTCTGCAATGGACATATTCTCACAATCGATTTGTTCATAAAACAGTCGATTGATGTATACATTTGTAAACTGCGTGGTAAACATAATTGCGTCGTTGTATGTAGTGCGTGGCTGATTATAATCTGTTGACTCAAAAAAGAGACCGACCTTGGTAGGATCAAAGCGTTTATCCCCAATATAATAAGATCGGATTCCTTGTTGATAGGCACGCCAGATCAATGGGTAATCCCAATTATCACTAAACATGGTTATCCCGAGCTTGTGGCAATTCATCATTTGTGCCACTTCAATAGCCTTGGAGTGTATGCCTTCCAAGGCGGGTCTGTATTGATAAAACGTGTTCTCCCTTTGGATATTCTGGCCCAGCCTTACTGGACGCGCCTCATTCGTAACAGCCACAACGTATGCAACACTTAAACAAATTATAACATACCCTTTCAGAAATAAGTTTAATAAAGAAGAAATGGGTTGAGTTGCTTTTTGTTTTGTGAAGAAAACTGCCATCAGCAACGGGAAAAGCACGAAAACAGGAGTTTGCAGACGGGAAATATTGGGTTGATCTCTGACAAAAAAGTGAAAGCTTATCCAGCCAAGTATCGGCAAAATCCCGAATATGAAACCTTTGCGCGAGTACTTGATTCTTGTAATCCCTAAAATCAGGAATAAACAGATTATGATCAAAAAAAGCACGTGAAGAGGGTTCCCGATGATGTCTTCATGTGCGGCAAAAAAGTATTGGCAATCCAGAAATGTTTTTCCTGGAAGATCCAGAAAATGTCGAAATTTATGCCAATAATTAAGATCGTAATCACGACTCAACGGGTGATACCAAAAGGCGCCAAAGATATTGAAGAGTTTTTCACGCCACTCTCCCAACAAGGGGAAAGTCACACCGTTTTCAAAGCTCCCCAGAAGACGGTATGAGTGATAATAATGAGGAATTGTCAGCACAAGCAGCACTAAAACAGCGCTGCTTAAACCTGATATATATTTGCCGACCATTTTTCTTTTTTTAAATACTTGCCTCAAACAACAGACGCCAACAATAATTAAAATCGGTAATCCTGCGAAAACAGAGGTTACTTTTACCAACACGCAGGCAGCCAGTGCACATGATAATATGAAATAATCCGCTGGCAACGGGGTTTTGTTTTTGTGTAGGAAAGGCAGGCTTGCCCAAACAAGGGAAATGGTCATCAGCGAGGCAACAACATCGTTTTGTGTGCTCGAAGCCTGAAGAACCGCCATGGGTATGGTTGCAACAAAAATCGCACCCAAACCGCAAAGCTTCAGAGGAACGCCGGCTAACCGCAGTAATTTCGGGGAATTTAAGATGATTGCCGCGTAGGCAAAAAATTGAATAAAGTTTGCCCAAATATCTGATTTGGAAATAACCTGTAAAACAAGGATGCAATACTCGGCGCCCGGCGTGCCCAGATTTTGGAGAAGATACGATGCCCAATAACCTTTATGTCCAAATACGGGTAATGGATAAAATTCAATTGAACAATTTTGGACCCACATTGCCACCCTGGCCATATGGTAAGTCATGCTATCGCCACCGTTTGGTATATAATTCCACGCAGAATAAATAACGATTAAAATAAGTGGAGCAATAACATAAAAGCCGGATAAATATTTCAGATTAGGACGGGCATGCAGTATTCTGTTAATAATATATTTTCTTAATAAAAATAACGAAACTACTATGAAAACAATGTGAATAATTATCAAGTTAACCGACGTAACAGATCTATTTAATGATAAAATATTTAATATCAGGGTTTCAAAGCAGACTAAAAAAGAAGCCGCAATGGGCAAATTTGCGAAAAAATCTTTCTTGTTTAAATATCCGCTGATAAGCGAAAAAACATAGAAAGTTAAAAGAAAGATTAATAAAGCGACAAGCGTCATAAACCACCCCCATCGGCATCGGGATAATAATTATGCCCGGAAACTAATGGAAGTTGTAAGTTATAACTGCATGGAAGTCAACTTGTTTTTATACGGTTTTGGGCGAGGCGGGGGACATCGTGACCCCCTTCTGGCCAAGGTAAGGGTTGTGAGTCATAGACGGATGAATGAGCTCAGGGGCCACCTCCGGAGGTGGCCCCTGAGAAGCTCGATTATCAGTTCGGTGTACTGATCCATGAACCAACATCCGGGCAACTGGTTTTGCCTATTTGAAACCTTGGACAGCAGTACTTTGCCAACGCCTGTTGATAACTGTCTGTGCCTATAGATGGGGCCCCCTTAAGTCACGGCAAAAACATTGACAAATTCCCTTTATCTGATAATTTCAGTCACAGCTTCTGCGGAAGATTCCAACCCCCGACAATGATGTTCCGTCAGGAGTTAAGGTTAAAATCATAGCCATGTGTGGAATAGTAGGCATAT
>JAHIOG010000442.1 GCA_018895675.1 bacterium | reverse complement strand
TCGAATCCGGTTCTTTAACTTTCGGATTTCTGCTTTATAAGAACCTATTTTTTCACCCAGATTCCTTATATCTCTTTTTCTTTTCAAAAGGTCGATCTTTTTTAAAGCCCTTAACTCCTGCCACATTTTCCATTTAATTTTAAATTTTCGCGGTGATCTCAGCAAAGTGACAGGGAATCTCATAATTGAATTCAATATCTCAAGACTTCCCAACTTTCCTAAAAACGTACCCAGAAATATCCCGCAAAATAAAAATACCATGCATACAAATATTGCAATCAACAACCATAGTATGTTATCCATTTTTCAAACCTTTCATAGAGACAATGTTTTGTTATTCTGTTGAATATATAACAACAAGACATCTGCATCACAGGCAATTTTTGTTTCCGGATAAAGCCTCTCCAATTCATTCAACTGCATAACTGCATTTTTATAATCTCTCTTCTTAAATAAATAAAATTTAGCAAAAAGAATCCTTACATCCGAAAACCACCTGCTCTTCGGAAATTGGTTTAAGAACTTATCGAACATCTTTTCAAGGTCGATGATATGAGCTAAAAAATATTCAAATTGAGCCATTGAGGAAAGCAAATAATAATAATGAGCATCTTCAACATGATTACTATTCGAATATTCACTTAACACTGTTTTTAGATCTTCTTTAGCTTTTGTGAGATCAGATATTTTCCTTCCAAACAATATTCCAAATGAATTTCTCTCCGTTGATTTAATATAGTGTTCAATTCCCATCCGCAGATAAAAATACGCTTCTTCCTCCATTATTTCATCAATTTTAGTATCTGCTAAATTCTGCACATAACCACTTCGATCAAATTCCCTCCGTTTAACAGGGTCTGTTAATATTTGATAGGCTTCAGATAGCTGTTTGAATTTTTCCTCTGCCCATTGTTTCCTGGATATCTTGTGCCTATCAGGATGATATTTTAGAGCTAATGTCTGATAGGCTTTCTTAATAACCTCCAGGCTTGCTTTCGCGTGAACTTCTAAAATCCTGTAATAATCTTTCATCATTTATATCGTAATTATTCAGCCACGAGGACACTGAGGTTCCTTCATCTCGTTCCCAAGCTGGGGCTTGGGAACGAGTAAACGAGTATCAAATATGGAATGCCATAGGCATACTGGTATAAATACATTCTAATAGTCCTGATTCTAATATTCGATTAACTTTCTGCCAGTTGGAAGATGTCATCAATGATTTTTTCTGTTAATTTATCTTTTTTTTCTCTGTGCTCTCCGTGGCAATTATTCAATCAATAGACGCTTTAAGATATTTAGAAAGTTCTTCAATGCGTTTCAATCTGCTTTTATCTCCGGCTAAATAACGAAGGATAGAACCCTGATAATCCCGCATTTTTCCCATATCTTTGACGGGCTCTACCTTTATATCTTTTGAAAGTTTTGGTATAACATCATGATAAGCGCCAATAAAGAGAATTCCGGATTCGCCATCGCATAAAGTTTCGTTTATTCTTTTGGCAATAAATTCATCCCTCTTTTCTAATAAAGCATTCTTCGAAAACTTATACCTCAAATACGATACAATCTTTCCTCTTTTAGTCTTGGCCGAAGACATTTTAACTAAAAGATCACGTTCCTTTTTTACAAGGGCAAAATCTTCAGTCATCATTAATTTAGCGCCCTGCTTCATCAGACCGGACACAATTTGATAATTTTTACTACCCTGTTTTACCGCTTCTTCAACAATTTTTTCGCTTGCTTCACCGTCAGCAATCATACCATCCTGATAAATTTTTAACTCTTTTACTTCCATACTTTCAATATATTTTTCTACGGAATTCCAGAAACCTTCTATGGTATCTTTATGCATTGCCCATATCTTCTCACCTAAATTTGCTATTGCCCTCTTTGTTACTTCAGAGGCGATAGAGCCAAGATCGGCGCTCATGTGAATTATTGGAAAATAGTAAATTAATTTTTTCATTTAAAAATTCCTTCACCACGAAGACACAAAGGCACAAAGAAATAGAATAGGATAAGTTCCCCGACTGGACGTCGGACAGGTAACAATGTCATCTCTCTCCCAAAATTTCTTTAGCCTTTTCTACTAACACGTTCATATCAAAAGGTTTCTTAAAATGACTATATACCGCCTTATCATGTTCTAAAATATCTCTTACTTCAGCAGTAATTTTGTATCCTGTAATAATGAGAAACACAGATTCAGGCGCTATCTCTTCGATTTTTTTTATTACAGTTAAACCGTCCATCTTGGGCATTATTATATCAATCAGAAAAAGATCAAACGATTCCTTTTTTACTCTATTAATTCCTTTTCTACCACTATCGCAGGTTACCACTGAGAATCCTTCATCAGACAAGAATCTATCCATTGCTTTTAAATAGTCTTTTTCATCGTCAATAATGAGTATCTTCTTCATTGTCTTGCTCCACGAATTACACCTGTCTGCGTCCGTAGGACAGGCAGGCGAATTATCACTAATTTACTTCTTATTTAATTTGGCTTTGCCGACATTCTTCTTTCCCTCTCACCTGCTCACTTTCACACCTGCTCACTTTCTCACTTTCCTCTTTTATATATGCTCCAATAGAAATCTCTTCTCAAAAATCGGTACTTTTGACTCCACCTTCATCCCTCCCTCCATGAACCCCGTGAGATAATATCGTAAATTAGTACATTTAATCAGGATTGTTCTTTGCATTCTTTTTAACTTATCATCAAACAAAGATTAAAAATATCTAACGGGGTGAACGTTTACCTATCTCTATTGATATAAACAGGAAGATTGATAATAGCTGTAGTTCCTTTCTGTGGTTGACTGGCTAAAGCAATATCTCCACCGTGACTCTTAACAATTGAATAGGAAACAGACAGACCTAAACCGGTGCTTTTTTGATCTTTGCGGGTTGTGAAGAAGGGCTCAAATACTCTATCTATTATCTGTTCGGGTATCCCAATTCCGGAGTCAAATATTTCCGCCCTTATCATTCCTTTATCAATTCGCAGTGTTCTGATAATTAACTTTCCCCCTTTTGGCATTGCTTGCTGAGCATTTAATATCAGATTAATAAAAACCTGATTCATCTGGTCACTATTTCCCAACACTTTCGGAAGCGTAGCTAACTGTTTTTCTACAGTAATATTTGAAACTTTTAATTGCGGACTCATTATGGACAATACCTCTTTAATCACTTCATTAATATCAATAAGATTTTTTTCTCCTTCTTCGCCTCTTTCACCGAAAGTCAGAAGTTTTTGGGTAATACCACCACATCGAAGAGTATGTTTGTGAATCATTTCTACAGACTCTTTTACAACTTTGATATCTTTGGAACTAAAATCTTTAAGATTTGTTTTTTTTAACTTTGATAAAAGGTATTGAGCATTAGCCGCAATAATACCAAGGGGATTATTTATCTCATGAGCCGCACCGGCTACAAACTCACCAAGAGCAGTCATCTTGGTTACTTCTCTCATCCTCTCTTCAGTCCTCTTGCGATCTGTAATATCCACAAAATAACCTATAATACCTATTGCATGGTCTTCCTTGTCTAAAATAAGTGATATAGATGCGTCCACATAAAACCTGGTACCGCCTTTTCTTTCACCAATCAGCTCTCCTCTCCACATTCCTTCTTCTATAATTTTCATAACAATACTTTCATGAGGAAGAAATTTTTCACTTATCCAAAAATCTTCAATAAACTGATTCATCATATCTTCTTCATCTATAAATCCCAGAAGATTTAGAAGCGACCAATTCACGCTGGCAATTTTCCCTTCGAGATCCATTATTGCAATAGGAGTAACTGAAGATTCAAAGGCTTCCTGACGAATTCTTAACTCATCTTCAAATTCTTTAAAAGGCGAGATATCAGCAACGCTGCAAATAACAGCCGGTTTTCCATAATACAAAATACTAGTGAAAGCATGATTTAATAGAACTCTGGCGCCGTCTTTCTTTTTAAATGATATTTCTTGCTGCCAGATAGGAATTTGCCCCTCTTCTATTTGCATAATCATCTTTTTTGTACGGTCTCTCATATCCTCAGAAATCAATTCATAGAAATCAGCGTCCTTGATTTCATCTTTACTATGTCCAGAAATTTCTTCAAAACGTTTGTTGCAAAATTTTATTTTATCGTCCTGAATAATAAAAATACCGGAAGGAGAATTCTC
>JAHIOG010000043.1 GCA_018895675.1 bacterium | reverse complement strand
CATCACAGTCAAAGTATCTACTTCAGCTTCCCGTTCAATTGTTACAGTAAAAAAGGCAAAAAGAGTTATAGCAACAAGGAAAGATTTGCGATTATCCATAAGATTCTTTATCTATTGTGTCTCTTTCCATCTGCCATCCAGTCTTGGTATAAGAGGAGAATTATCTCTAACATAATCAATTATCGCTTGCCGGAACAAAACCCCGGTATAATTTATCTGATCAGGCGAAATCGTTGTTAATCGATCATAGCCTGAATTTCCTTCCGCCAGATAGTCGGATATCGCCAACGTATAATATCGATCCGCTTCGATCATTTCACCATTAATCTTAAATGACACAAGCCTTGAGCCATCGGGTTTGGAGCGATCGATCACAATTTCAGCGCCGGATACCAGCATTCCTCTGCTTGTACCGGAAACGCGGTCTTCTATAAGCGCTTTCAGAAAACTGCCCCTTACTTTAACAGCGACAATCCGGTTACCAAAAGACATAACGGAAAAGATACGTCGGGGTGTAATTGGTCCTGCCGAAATATTTGCACGAACTCCACCATAATTCGAAAACGCAATATCCGCATTTGCGCTGATTCGCATAGCATCGACTGTAAGATTACCCATCGGCGATTCACCGCTGCCTGAGCGACTTATCGGAGCGGTTGCCGACCCAATAACCTCATCAAAACCGGCTTCGGTTTTCTGTACCCAATAATCAATCTGTTTTGCAATATTTGTATCCGGTAAAAAATCGTCTTCAAACAATGTAAATATCGCGCCGGCATCGTTTACAAAATCATAACCGGCTAACGTACCGGTTTTACGATGGATATAAAAATTCACATGACCAAGATTACTGCCATTTGCATAATTTTGAAAAATCAGGGTGTGATTGACAGGATCTTCCCAGGGTTCATAAAAACCTTTATGAAGGTGACCGGAAAAAATAACGTCAATTCCCGGAACATGGTGAGCGATTTCCTGAGCGCTGGAGTTTGTTATAGTCCCACCTTCGGACAATTTTTTCATCATATCCCGATAGCCGATTTCAGGATCGTATGCCAGCCAGGCATGGGTGAGAAAAATAACTGTATGAACACCTTGTGCTTTTACTTCCGGCAGATATTTTTCGAGAGCTTCAATCTCAGTTTTAAAATCCAGATCTTCAACATGCTCAGGAAAACTCATGCTCGGCGTCGATGATATAGTTGCTCCGATAATGCCGATTTTTATGCCCTGATATTCTTTAATGATATAGGGTTCCACAAATTCTGCTAATTCTCCTGTTGATTGACGATATAGATTAGCCGCAAGAAACGGAAATTCAGCTATCTCCGATAATCTTTTCAGATTTTTCCAGCCGTTATCAAAATCGTGATTTCCAACTGTTAACACATCATATTGAACGGTATTCATATATTCGATAACCGCTTCTCCTTCGGATAGAGTCCCCAATGGCGTTCCCTGGTAGAAATCTCCCGCATCAATTAGTAAAAAACCCCAGCCGTTCTCTTTTGCTTCCTGACGTTTTTGCATTATATAACGGCCAGCGACTGCCCCGCCTCCAAGCATCGGAGGAAAATCCGGGTTTATGAAACTGGCTTCACTCCTGTCAATTCCGCCGTGGATATCATTAGTAAAAATAGTCACTATTTTTAAAAACTCATCATCCGGAAATTCAGCGGAGTTCGCTCCAATTAATAAAGATTGGAGAGCAATTATCAACAAAAATAGGACAATTATTAGAAATCGGTGTTTCATGTATTAAAAACTGTATTTCAAGGTTAGCATACCAACTAAATATCCGTTACGCACGGTGTCGTTTTCAATCCGTTCCTCCCCTGTTATCGGGAAAAGATCCGGGTATTGATATTCACTATTTGTGAAAGCCCCGGCAACTTCCAGCGTCAGTCTGTCCCACTGATATCCCGTACCGGCGGTAAACCAATTGCGATCCATGCCGGGATCAATCGGACTGGGATCGAAATAAAATCCAATTCTGAACGGAACGCCTGAGAAAAAGCGATGTTCCACACCGACGTGGACTTTCCAGACATCTTTTAATTTGAAAGAAGTTTCATAAAAATCCGTAGGAATTCCGCTTAAATCGACATCCGGTTTAAACTCATATTTAGCGGAATAATTCGACCAGGCCTGATATACAAATTCCAGAAACAGCTCCGTGGGAATTATATTTACCGGTTTCAATGATAATCCAATCCGCCATTCGGCAGGATTATTAAACGTCACTTTTGTGATGGCGAATGTAGAATCAACACTTAGTACGGGAAGCATCGCTGTCGAATCACTGATCAGGTGTACCAAACCGTCTTGTTGGACCGATTTATTTGAAAATTTATAGGATGTGGCAATTGTCAGATGTTTGGACAAATCAATCGTCAATCCCAGATTGGCGATAACTCTTGGATCGATTTGCGGTTCGGACTGATAAGATATTGTCTGATCCGATGCCAGGTTAACGCTTTCATGAATCACCTGGATTTCGTATTTATCCTGGAAATCACCGGGCAGGACAAGCTGCATTGAGGCTCCCAGCCAAATCGGTTTAAACAGACGGCAGGCGGCGCCAAAGGCTAAATTCGATGTCGTTCCCGTGCTGCTTATACGATGAAATCCGACAAGAGGATCACGATTGTATTGCCCAAATACAGAGCCCCTGACCTCTTCCTCATATCGGAAATCCCGTTCAGTGGCATGTTGATAAGCCAGCGCAAAAGTCAGTTTTGGAAAAAGACGGTAATTTATGCCGGCTTGAAAACCAGGAAACAAATTGCTGGTGACAACGTAGGAATTATCAGCCAGAAAATCGCCAAAGCTATCCTGTACCGGAAAAGAGCGCTTTTCTTTAATAAAGGCTCCGGTAAATCCACCATAAACAGTCATTTTACTCCCGGTCAATCCGATTTGGGCTGGATTGAAGAATAGTGCGGATGCGCTTCCGCTACTGCCCCAACCGGAAAATCCCAAACTCACCTGTCTAACTTCCGTCATCGCCGGCAGATCACCAATAAGAGGACTAAAATAACTTTGTCCTTTTACCATTGAAAATAATAAAAGAAAAATTCCTGAAATAAGGAGTCGCTGTTTCATTTAAAACCTATAATCAAATTGAAGTCTAAAATCGGAGAAAAACTTTTCATGATAAATTTCATCTTGTGGAGAAAATATAACATTCTGCTCATTCCCGGTTGCTACCTGACTGCCAACAATATTTGTCATCGGATCGTGCAAATCGAAACTATATTTTAACCGGACGGAAATGTTTCGGGACAATCTCGAAAAAACCGTCAACCAGCCATGAAGAGCCCGCGTATCGGTATTAAATATGCGGAAGTCAGTGTCTTCAAAATTCCACAAAAATCCTTCATAAGTCATTAATGAACCGATAATCTTGATACGCTCATTGACATTATGGGTGATCGTCACTCCCAGAGCATTGCTGGGCATCCCGGCATTGCCAACATAAGAAGCGTCGCCCGTTTCGGCATTTGTCACCAGCCGGGAACGAGGAGTAAATTCCGTAAATCCCAGTGAATACAAAACCCTAATCTGGTTATATCTGGACATCCTGACGATGGCTTCCAGACGGGTCTCATTCGCCTGGTAAAATACCGGTGACAGCGTATTGGTTTTGTCCCGGTGCTGCCATTTCTGGCGAATTTTAAAGCGATATTTAAACACCGGACGGTATTCCATATTAAAGACCAGACGATTGTACTGGGCATTATCCGCAACCCGGGTCCAGATATCATGTTCAGCTGTTAATACCAGAGTTCGGTGAAGTTGATATCGCGTGGAATAATACAACCCTCTTTCCGCCTGAGGTTGAGCTGTGGCTGAATACAGATATCCGACTATCGGGTCTTTCAGATAAAATATATCCTCGTAGATGGTTCCTTTGAATCTGTGGTAGTTACTAAATGATCGCTGATAGGGATTATCGAACCCCAGATCATAGTCACGATATAGCAGCAGAAAATTAAAATTGCCAAACTGAATATACCCGGAAATAACCATTGCACTGGGATCATCATGACGATCGGTCAATTTCAGATTACGATCCAGCTCCGCATATTCTCCCTGAAGAGTGATGTTATTAATGACAGTCATAAACTCGAATCCGTAAACACGGCGGACAGATTTGGCGCCCGACCATAGCTCAGATGTATTCGAAGACTGATAGGATGCTTCGATTTCCGTGTCGGCTGAATTACCGATTTGTGTTAAATATTTACCCACATAGTTATCTGCCAACAAACTCTCTTTAACCTGGAGATCCAACGGGTGGTCGTACATGCTCTGGTATAATGTCAAACCAGCATAAGTCCCCGGAATGAAAGAATATTTCAGGTTTCCGCCCAGGAGCATCTCCTTAATGGAATTTGTAATGGACATCGAAATGCTGTCATAGAGACCATGCTCCAATCGGGGATACATGGTTATCAGTGTCGAAAAGGAGCTATCGTCATTGACGATGGCGTCACGTGAATTATAGGAGAAAAAACCTGTACCGATGACATTTCCGGTCTGGGCTTCTACCGCAGCGCCTTTTAATCCGTATTGAGTCGTTCGGGAAGTGTTGCCGCTTATTCCATTCAACCGCTTCCGCCAGGCAAAACCGGTCTTGCGCGGCAGAAAGAAATCCGTCGTTTCGAAAGCCACTCCCTGACCAAATGAAGCTATATAATCGCCAACTATAATCTTGTTAAATTTAACAATCCCGGCGTCAATGGTATTGGCTTCAAAAAACGCCTTAAACCGTGGAACTTTTGTATCACGAAAATATATTGTCTGCTCACCCATATTGCGCAGATAGGAACCTTCCAAACGGTATTTTGTGCCCCAGTGCAATCGCAATTTATAATAAACATCAAGTGGATGATCCAACCGAATAAAATCCGAATAGGAGCTGGCGTCATCGCTGGGCGTCTGACTCAGGGTAATGTTTTTAATTACCGAAGAAAAACTGCCGCCGAAGGTATGCGTGACATCGTCATCATCGTAGCGGATAAAATCCTCCAGGTTTGAGAAGCCGTAATATGATAAATTGTCCGTACTCCGTAAATCCCGGCGATTTTTGATATTACCAACTTGCTGCCGTTTTACGACAGCTAGAGCATCAATCGGCGATAAACCGGCAAGATTGAGAAGCTCGAAAAAACTCAAATTATTGACAT
>JAHIOG010000441.1 GCA_018895675.1 bacterium | reverse complement strand
TGCCCGAAGACGATATTTGTGTACATAACCTTCCCACATTTTAGTCAGGTTCTTCGGACATATAATCAGGGTTTCCAGTAGAAAATCATCTTCAAAAATGCATGCAATAGCCGTGGCTATAATCGTTTTTCCGAGCCCCACAACGTCTCCGACTAATACACCACCACGTTTGTTTAGATGATGAGCGGCAATTTGAACTGCTTTTTCCTGAAATTCCAGCAATTCGTCTAAAAATTCCTTTGGCAATTTAATAGTTGATATACCCGCCCGTGCTTCCTGAGACAAATGCCAGATAATTTTTAAATAGATATAATAGGGCGGTATTAATCGGTCTCCTGCCCAACTAGTGTCAACTGCTTCAATCAGATCTTCCGTAATATCAAGACACCATCGTTCATCCCAGTGATCCTCGAACCACTGAGCCAGTTTCATAGTGGCATCACCATCCAAGACATCAATGTTCAGCTCACCTTGTTTTGACAAACCGGACAAAGTTAGATTACTGCTTCCCAAATAACCGATTATCGGATTGATAGGATCATTCCGGAACATTAAATAGAGTTTTGCATGAAGGGGATGTTTTAAAAAGAGTTTTACAACTACCTTTTTATCTTTGATCTGCTGAGAGAGTTTGCGAAGGCCTTTTTCATCAATATCAGTTGGTAATCCGATTGTCAGTTGCTGCTTGAATTCTTCGGCAAGTTTTCGGCGAATTGCTAAAGCTCTGGGATTGTCCATCATTTCTTCATCAGAAAGAGCGAAATATTCCTTAATAAGTTCCTGCGGCGGTCTTTGCATACCAACGAGAAGACGACAACGATTATCTTCATCCCCTGACCATTTATCAATATAGTCGGCAACTTCTTTCCAGCCCCGAAGATTAAAATAGCCGACACAGAAGTCAGAACGATAAGATACATCTAACGTCTGCTCTAAAGCAGTGACCAAATTCTTTTCGATATTGTCATAGATAGTTGGCATGAAGAATCCTCGAAATGATTTGAAACATATTAAATCCGCAAGATTTTTTAAGTATCCATACGTTATAATTTAAATATAACAATTTATCATCAAATATTTTTTTTATGCACAGTACATTTCTTTGAATATTAGAAGTTAACAAGCAATTAACGATAAAATATCAACCGCCACTCGTTTGCTGTTTTTTCCGACTTCCTTTGATGGTCCAACGCAGGAGGGGCAGCCATCGGTACAGGCACAAGAACTGATCAGTTTTAGAGTATTCTCCAGTAATTCTTCATGTGAATCGTAAAGCAGTGGCGTGAAGCCGATTCCGCCGGGATAATTATCATAAATGAAAATTGTTGGTTGAAATTTGGATAGTTCATCAGGATTCAGTTTTTGTGACGGACTTTCTTCCGTCGCGGGTGAATAAATTCCTCTTTCGGTGATCGTATTCATGGCAAACCATTCGGAGCTCTTATCGCCGACCGCCCGGTGAATATCGCGGGGTTCGCTCATGATTTTCAGTGTCGCTACAGAATGCAGGGCTTTACTGATTCCCAGAATTCCATCGATGATGTCAGCTCTGGAACAGGTTAACCTGTTGAGTAAATGTTGAGGAATTGTGAACCAGTAAGCCGTAGTAGCCATTTCGAGATCGGGAAGATTGATCTTCCCATACCCGACATTTTCCATGGTGTAAAACTTGATTCTCTTATAGCCGATGACCCGGGTAACTACCTGGACTTCGCCCCGGAAAACATCCACCGCTACTGTTTTGCGTTCTTCATCGTCGGACAACACTTTGACATTGGTGTAATCGATGGAATCGGTGTAGTAATCGGAGTCAGTTTTTCGTACGTAGGCTTTACGACCATCCCAGTCGAGTTCATCAACTATATATTCAATCCCCGACGCCATATAAATCGCATCGGGATAAATAGTCATCGCCGCGGCGCTGTAATCCACTTCGCCGATGATCTTATTCTGATTATCAGTGTCCACAACGACGAAATTACCTTCCGGGATACGCCGGAGATTGACATCGGCAGCCGGATAGACGTCTTCCGACCAGTACCAGCGATCACCGCTGCGGTGCAGAATACCGCCATCGGCGAGAAATTTCAGGATTTCCTTCAAATCCTCCCAAATAACACTACCAAATGTCTCATCCACTTCGAAGGGCAGTTCGAAAGAGGCGCATTTGATGTGGTCTACAAGGATCATCAGATTATCAGGATTAATACGGGCATGTTCCGGTGATTTTGAAAAGAAATATTCCGGGTGCTGCATCAGGAACTGATCCACCGGATTGGAGCGCGCCACGAAAATGCCGTATGCCGATTTCCCTCGTCTGCCGGCACGTCCCAGCTGTTGCCAGGTGCTGGCAATACTGCCGGGATAACCAGCTAGAATCGCAGCGTCCAGACTGCCGATATCGATTCCAAGCTCCAGGGCATTCGTCGAGATAACGCCTTTGATTGTTCCTTCCCTGATACCCTTTTCAATTTCCCGGCGACGTTTGGGAAGATAACCACCCCTGTAGCCGGCAATTTTTTCCGGTTGACTTATGGATTCCCGGTCGCTTTCGAAGTCGTCTTTCAGGTATTTTGTCAAAACTTCTACATTCAGCCGTGACAGGGCAAAGAGAATTGTCTGAATATTATGCTTAATAAAGTTATTCGCCAAAAATCGCGCCTGCTTTATATAACTGGCGCGAATGCCTAATTCTTTATTAACCACTGGAGGATTATAGAAGTATATTTTTTTAGGACTTACCGGAGCGCCGGACTTTTCGATCAATTGAACCGGTTTCTCGATCAGTTTTTCAGCGTGCTCCTTTGGATTGGCGATTGTGGCGGAACAGAGGATGAATAATGGGTCTGAGCGATAAAATTCGCATAACCGCTTCAGTCGCCGGACGACATTGGTCATGTGCGATCCAAAAACCCCGCGGTAAATATGCATTTCGTCGATGACTACAAATTTCAGGTTCTGGAAAAATTGCATCCATTTGGTATGGTGAGGCATGATTCCCTGATGTAGCATATCCGGATTGGTTACGACGATATTGCCCTGTTTACGGATTGCCATGCGGGCGTTGGCTGGTGTGTCGCCGTCAAAAGTGTACGCTTTAATGTCTTTCTCCAATAAGGTGATAAAATCGTGAGCTTCACTCATCTGATCCTGGCTCAACGCTTTAGTGGGGAAGATATACAGTGCTTTTGATGTGGAATTAAGAATCATCTCCTGTAGCACCGGTAGGTTGTACGTCAATGTTTTTCCTGAAGCAGTGGGGGTAACAACGGTAAAATCCTGATGGTTCGCTGCGTATTTCCAACTTTCAGCCTGATGAGAATAAAGATTGTATATTTTTCTACGTTGCAACACGTCTTTGATTTCGGGTAACATGTCCTTGGGGAATGGTTGAAATTCGCCCTCCGATCCCTCAATCGTATGTATAAATTCGATATTATTTTTAATGTTTTTACTCGATAGCAACTGTTCCAGTTGATTGGACATATAGGCTCCTTTTTAGCTCTTTTTTCGGGATAATTTCGTTTTCAGTCTGGTCAAACGGTGTTCGAGATTGGTTTTGCCCTGTTGGCGGTGAACCGGTAATTCCCGCAGCGCTTGTTCTGTAATCTTGACAGCCTCATCCAGGTTTTTTTCGTGATGCTCATAATATTTGGCTAATTCCTCAAAGGGTTCCAGTACAAAAGGAAATTGTGGGTCGATCGCTGATTTCCATAGTTCCACTGCTTCTTTAAAATTTCCTTGCCGTTTATGAAGTGCGGCAAGTTCCAGGAATGTCTTTTGTCGCCGGTTGTCCGAGATTCGTGAATTCAGGACATGCTGAAAATGTTCAAGACTACGTTCGATATCCTTTTTACGTGTAAACAGTTTGCCCTTGGCAAAATCGGTCATCGGATTTTCCTCGGGTTCGTGTGATTCGTAAGATTTTAGCACCAGGATGAGATTTGCCAGCATGGTGATAATGTCAAAACGGTTGTGGTAAAAGATCCGTTCGATTCTGTCCACACGCCGGTTACGCAGGTAATCGAAATAAACATCAGGAATTAATTCACCTGGAATATCATCTTCCCTGTATAATCCCAAAAGGTCGGTTTCAACCGTTTTCAGTTTGCAGTTTTCCATAGAGTAGCGCCATAGCGTCCGGGTATAATGAAGTAGGTCAATATGCGGAACGTTTTCAAAAATCAGTGACATGCGATTTAAAACAAACCTGGAATTTAAGAGCGGAATATCGAAGGTTTTTCCATTGTAGCTAACGATAAAGCGGAAATTCGGCAGCACTTTTTGAATTAATTCCAGCATGCCTTCTTCATGGCTTAGTTGAGTGATGAAATATTGATGAACTACAAAGTGTTGATTTTCCACCCAACCCAGACCGATCATAAATGCAATAGTGCCGGTGCCGCCGCTCAACCCGGTTGTTTCCGTATCGATGAATAGCAGTTCTTGGGGATGCTCAGGACCCTTGATTTCAAAAACCGGATGATATATATCTCCGGATATCGTGAAAATATTCTCAAGGTTCAGATTTCCATAAGGTTCGCACAGAGGATATTCAAATTCGGCGCGAAATATATCTCCGAAATAAGTATTGATCCAGGATCCATGGACTATATCGGAGATGGACTGATTTTCCTTTTCGACCTGGGATTTCGGGAAATATTTAACATCTTGTTTGTGTTGAAAAATCCGGTCTAGCTCCCTGCGGATAGGTTTATTTGTTTCCGCTGACTTTTGCGAAGGTTCTGATCTGGAATATAATGCTTCTAACTTGTCCCGGATGTTTTTCATTGTTTTGGAAAAATAAACTCTGTTGGAACAATATGCAAGAAACATGCTGCGATATTTTGATTCATTCTTGTACTTATTAAAAGATTTGTTTACTATTGCTTGCATATTTATTAAAAGGGGGTCCGTGAAATCATGATTAAAAAGTATATAAAAATCTTCATTCTGATTTTCATTTTAATTCATTTAACGAACGCAAGACCGGATCCTCTGTTTAATTTTGCCTGGTTAACGGATACTCATATAGGCGGCAGATCAGGAGCGGTAGATTTGAGAGCGGCGGTATTGGATGTGAATCGGATCGGCAATATCGATTTTGTAATTGTATCCGGTGACATCACGGAACTGGATATAAATGGCTATCTGGATACTGCTAAAACGATTCTTGAAATGCTGGATGTTCCCTATCATATCATACCGGGAAATCATGATACCAAGTGGTCATCGTCCGGCACTCAAAAATTCCCGAAGTTATTTGGCGATTCCCGGTTCAATTTCGAATATAAGGGAATTCGATTTATTGGCGTTCACCAGGGACCGTTGCTGCGCATGGGAGACGGCTATGTTGCACCGGAGGATTTGCGCTGGCTGGAAAAATCGCTGCAGGAGATGAAGGATCCTCATCAACCGATTTTCTTAGTGACTCACTATCCAATCGATAATTCCGTGAGCAACTGGTATGAATATTTATCTGTCGTGAAACCTTATAATATTCAGGCGATTCTGCATGGTCACGGACACCGGAACCGTCTGACGGAATATGAAGACATTCCCGGTTTAATGAGCCGGTCCACATTAAAAGGAAACGCTGAAGCAGGCGGCTATACTTTGGCGGCAGTTTATCCTGATTCTATTGTGTTTCGTGAACGACAAACAGGACTTAAAACGCTGGAAACATGGGCTCGTTTGGCGATAACGGAAAAAGACTATTCAAGCGATACAACACAATATCCCAGACCGGATTTTACTATAAACAGACAATTTTCCAATGTAAAAGAGATTTGGGCAAAGAAACTTGATTGGGCGATAGCCGCATCGCCGGCGGTTTCAAAAAAGGTAGTTGTATCTGCCAACAGCGGCGGTTTCGTTCAGGCATTTCGTATTTCAGATGGGTTGGAAGTCTGGAAGTTTAAAACAGGAAATGCCGTATATTCTTCTCCGGCAGTTAGAAGAAACCGTGTTGTATTCGGAGCAACCGATTCAATGATTTATTGTCTGAATGTCAAGAACGGTAAACTTCTCTGGAAAGTTAAAACCGGCGCGCCTGTTCTCGGAGTGCCGACTTTTTATAAAAATGTGGTTTACATAGGCGGTAGTGATGGAATTTTTCGAGCTATCAATTTGAGAAACGGTAAATTAAAATGGGAATTCGATGGCGTAGATGGATTTATCGAATCGAAACCATATATCTATGATGATAAGGTGATTTTCGGAGCCTGGGATAACAACCTGTATGCGCTTTATGCTGAGACAGGTTCGTTGCTCTGGAAATGGAGTGATGGAACAAAAGGATTGCTCTATTCCCCGGCAGCCGTATGGGCGGTTGCGACAATGGGAAAAGTCTTTATTGCGGCGCCTGACCGGTATATGTCATGTATTGACGCCAATACCGGCAAAACGTTGTGGCGTTCAAACCGTTTTAAAGTTCGTGAGACCATCGGAATTTCCGAAGATAAATCAGTCGTCTTCGCACGCACCATGTGGGATACGGTTTTTGCTATAGATCCCATAGCTGATTCTTTGGTGACAGTATGGGTTGATTCGGTCGGTTACAGGTATGATATCGATCCGTCGATGCCGGTCGAAAAAGATGGAACTCTTTTTTTCGGAACCAAAGATGGTTTCGTTTACGCTCTGGATGCTGAGACCGGAGCAACCAAGGGAATTCATCGTATCGGTGTTGCATTGGTAAATACGGTAATTCCGCTAGACAACCGCAGGGTAGTGGCGACATCTATGGATGGGAAAGTGGTAATACTGGAGTTTCAGTAATAAATATGTTGGTGGGAGCTCAAGATTTTGAACTCCTGAGTTTAAATATTCAACAAAATCATTCCCCGATAATCTGAACGAATATCTGTCGCTGACGAGGTGAGTTGTCGTGGTCGATGACGACAATTTGCTGCCAGGTTCCCAAAACTAATTTGCCATTGGTGAAGGGGATAGTAATTCCCGGTCCCATGAAACTGGCGCGGATGTGGGAGAAGCCGTTGTCATCTCCCCAGGTCTGGGAGTGATGGGAATGCATGTGGCGGGATGCGAATTTTTCCAGCTGCTCCTGCATATCCTGAACCAATGCCGGTTCGAATTCGATTGTCGTGACGCTGGCGGTTGAGCCAATAGCTGTGATCGTAGCAATGCCGCTCTTTAAACCGGATCGATCGACAATCGCCTGCACTTTTCCGGTGATATCTTTGATATCGGAAAATCCTTTTGTCCACAGTATTATTGTTTTACCGAAAATCATAATTTTACTCTATTTTCTATATGGTGTTTTATGGATCCATTAAAGCTTTAAATAATAGTCTATGCCATTTTTTCTAAAGACCAGACATAGAAAGGCACTATCCTGATTGTTTTATTACCCTGTGATATAGTCTCTCTCTCATATCTTGTGATTATGGTAGCATCTGAAAGGGCTAACTCTTCCATAGCGCGAATCATAGATTTTACTTCTCTTTTCCGTGTGTCAGGAAAGGTGAGATCTTCGCAAACCTGAATTAACTCTCGAATTATACCTCGCTCTTTTACAATAAAATCGACTTCTTCTCCCTTACTCGTCTTATAATAATTAATTTGTTCCTTGTGAAAGATTCTTCTGAGCTGATTGTAGACCATAGATTCAAGTAGCCCTCCGGTGTTATATGACAGTGAGCTCGTCATAGCAGTCACAAGTCCGTGATCAACACAATATACTTTACGGTAATTCACCTGTTTTTTTCGCAATGATTCTGCAAAAACAGGAACCGAAGAAAAACAGTAGGAATCCTCAAAATATGATAAATAGTTATGTAAAGTCTCTTTAGAACATCTGTATCCCTGGGATTTCAGATCATTATAAAATTTATTCACACTGAAAGGGTTGGCGTTATTTATCAATAAAAACTTTAACAAATACTTGATAAGACTATGGTTTCTAATTTCATATCTGTCAATCAGTTCCTTGTACAGGATCAAATTAATATATTCTTGTAGAATTTTTATACGGAATTCTTCTGAACAATTGAGGATTTCTGGAAAGCCACCATTAAACATATATTTATCAAATGCGCTGACAATAAGCGCTTTTCCAGCTGAAGAATTCAGGTCTGATGGTATATTTTTATATTCACAATATTCCTCAAAGCTAAAGGGAAATATTTCATAAGAAAGAGTTCTGCCACGCAAAGCTGTTGCAAGTTCTCTGCTCATCAATTTTGAGGAAGAGCCTGTGATGTTAATTTCCACATTTTCGGATTCGTGTATTCTGCGGATAAATTTTTCCCAGTTAGATATATTCTGAATTTCATCAAAAAACAGATACACTTTTTTATTTTTAAATAAAGGAAAGAGTTCAAAATATGTGTCAAAAATAATAGTAAGATCGGCAACATTCAGGGGCAGCAATCTTTCATCTTCAAAATTAATGCACAAAATCCTTTCTTTTTTTATACCTTGTTTTAGCAGATCTTTGATCAATTGGTAAAAAGTAAATGTTTTTCCAGAGCGACGGATGCCAACTATTGACCGAATTTTATTTTCCGGACATGACAAATTGATTTTTCGCCGGTATACATGAGGAAGTGTTCTTTTGTGAAAATTCGTGATGATTTCTTTGATTACTTGCTTATTGACCATTTTATATCCCAGTTAACAGTGACAAATATAACACTATATGTTCTTATATACAAGGACATATTAATGGTAGTGTGTAGATATTTACTTTTCCGGTGATATCTTTGATATCGGAAAATCCTTTTGTCCGAAGTGTAATTTTATCACCAAAAACCATTACTAATCCTCACTTTTTTCAAAAGTTAACAATAATACTGATGAAAGTCTTTGATTTTCACTGACTCATGATGTAAAATTCACCCATGCGAAATAATAGTATTGAATCCCGTTGATCTGTTTACGAAGGTAGTTTTATGAATGTATTTCTTGATATTTTTGATAGTCTGAAAGATCTGTTCGGTAATCATGTAGTGTTCGGAACCGGGATATTACTTTTCACCGGCTTTTTACTCGGCAAACTGGCGGAAAAAATGAAATTGCCGTCAATTACCGGTTATATCTTCGCCGGACTTCTGTTGGGGGAGTCGCTTATCGGAATTATTCCGGAAACAGCGCCCTATAAACTTACCAGTATTACCGAAATCGCTCTCGGTTTGATTGCCATTACGATTGGGGCGGAGTTTGAATTTTTCCGTCTTAAACGGACCGGAAGGACAATTCTGATTATCACTTTTTTCCAGTCAGTATTTGCATTTGTGTTTGTTGTAATTGGATTGGTCGTGATGAAGATGGAATTGTGCTATAGTCTGATTCTTGGAGCGATCGCCACGGCGACGGCTCCTGCCGCAACGGTTGTCATCGTGAAAGAACTGCGCGCCAGGGGCGAATTTGTAGATTATCTCTACGGTGTGGTGGCGCTGGATGATGCAGCCTGCGTAATTATTTTTAGCATTATCTTTGCCCTGGTAGCGCCGGGTCTGGCTATGCAGAATATCGTCGGTAATACCGGTGCATTAAGTGGAATCATGCATGCCTTGCGGGAGTTATTGTTGTCGGGCTTATTAGGCTTGATTACCGGTGTTTTGCTGCATATATTTATCCGGAATAAATACAGGTTGAATGAAGTGCTGATTATCTCGACCGCGGTGATTTTTCTGACAATTTCCACGGCGATTGTTCTGCATTACTCGTTACTGATTGCCAATATGATGATGGGCGCTACGTTGATAAATTTGTCTCATCGTAACAAGCGGGTTTTCAGGGTGATCGAACCACTTACACCACCGATATTTGCCCTGTTTTTTGTACTGGCGGGAACGGAGCTGAATCTGCATGTATTTACAAAAAGCGCTGTGATTGTGTTAGGTATTATCTATATTCTGGCACGCTTTGCCGGTAAATATTTGGGTACGTACGTGTCAGCTATAATTACGAAGTCGACTGTGGAAATAAGAAACTACCTCGGATTTTGTCTGTTCCCACAGGCTGGAGTTGCCATTGGTCTGGTTTTGTTTATGCAAACATCACCGGTCATGGCTGGAGCTCCGGAAGCTGTCAAAGAGATGATGGTTCTAATCGTCAATATTGTGCTGTTTAGTGTTTTTATTAATGAACTAATCGGTCCCGCCATCACAAAATACGGTGTGATTAAAGGGGCTGAACTCGATTAAAAAGGAAGTGATAAATGGATATTTTTAGAATTCTTCATGAAAAATCCTGCTCGGTACATTTTAGTGCAAAAAATAAAGATGACTGTTTACGAAAGCTGTCGGATTTGCTTGCGGAAGACACAAGCGATATCTCTTCTGAAAAAATATATGAAGCGCTTGTGGAGCGGGAGCGTATGGGATCGACCGGTTTTGAAGAGGGGGTTGCGATTCCTCATGCAAAAGTTGCCGGGTTGAATAATTTTCATCTCGCCATCGCGTGTTCCAAAAAAGGAATTCATTTTGACAGTGTGGACGGAAAAAAATCGCAGCTGTTTTTTGCAATTATTGGTCCTGATGAACAACCTGAACAGCATCTCCAGATTCTCGCCCAGATTTCAAGAATTTCCCGTAATCCCAATGCGCGGAGAGAGATATTTCATGCAAAAAGTCCAACAGCCTTAAAAGAAGCATTTATACGGTATGTGTCGGCAAGAGGCATCGCAAAAAAAGATGAAAACAATAAACTGCTAATGATCGTGCTCTATGAAAAACGATTCCTTGATGATATTCTCGAACTGTTCCTGGAACGGGGCATTCGCGGCGTCAATGTGCTGGAATCTACCGGCATCAAAGATCAATTATCGACCATTCCGCTGTTCAGCGATTTTCTGAATTTCTTGGGAGAGCGTTCTGACGTCAGCAAAACGATCATGACTGTTATTCCTGAAAGCGAAGTGCGGGAGATTGTTCAAGGCATAGAAGATATTATGGGTGATTTTGATAAACACACGGGCGCCATGGTGATGGCGCTGGATTTATTTTTTGTTAAAGGCTCGATGGAGATTTAATTATGCCGTTTCGTTATGACCTCAGTCACGACGGGAAAAAGAAACCGGCAGGAGAGAGCTCCTGCCAGAACAGATATTTAGATTAAGTTAAGCGGCTTGTAAAGAGAATTTTATTACTTTTTCATTTCCAATTTTATTAATTCCACTAATTCTTCCAGTATCACCGGTTTGGCGATCCACTTTTTACCAATCTCTTTGAGGCGTTCGGCAACGCGCTCATCATGTTCATAACCGGTAATAAACACGAATGGCAGATCGGGATTGAATATCTGGACTTTTTCGTAAAGATCGAATCCGTCTTCTTTGGGCATTACGACATCGGATAAGATAATATCAGGATCTTTCGCTCTGATTATTTTTATCGCTTCCTGAACGGAAATGGCTGTAAAAACGTCAAATCCATTTTGAGCAAAATACTCTGAGTAGAGCTCGCAAACTAAAGTATCGTCATCAACGATGATAATTTTTGGTTTCATTTTCTCAAATCCCTGTTGTTTTCTCCATTATTTACTGGATAATATAAACCTAAAAAATGATAAAGAAAAACCTGACATCAGATAGATATTAAGTTTTTCTATATTGTACAAGATATTTTTATGAACGATTCTTTTCAAGACCTTTGCCCATCCATTTTTTTGCGAGTATCAGGGAAATAGGTGTAATAATGGCAATCAATCCATAAACTAGCCACATTTGCCCGGTGCGCATCGCAAGACCTGTTTCGGGTCTTGGGACATAATTTGCGATGAAATAACCGGAATATGCCGCCGTAATCATTTTCGTTAAAAACCATGGTAACTGACCTATACCCATATAGGCGCCTGTCCGTCCTTTCGGTGCAATTTCAGCAATCCACTGTAGAAAACGCGGTTGCCACATCGCTTCACCAATAGTCATTAATAAAATGTAGGTTAGCAGAAGGTACATGTTTGGTCCAATTGCCAAAAGGAAGGTAGGAACTGCCATTATAAAAGTACCCAATATCATCATTTTGTAAATATCAGATTTCAGCGTTAATGCTGCAATAATTGGTGCCAGAAAGAAAATTAGTATCGGATTGAGGTTAGAAAAGAACTCAAAATAGTTACCCACAATTGTACCGGCAAAAGCCCTGTCAAGGTAGTATGGAAGGGTTAGCCAGTTATGTGCAAATAGAGTCTGAACCGGGATAAGTACAAATATGAAAAACACAAAGCGAGAATCGCGGAACGGATGTTTAGGACGATTACGTAAAAACTCCCATATCGCCAAAATACCTGTGATCACCAGCGGAATAAATTCACTGTATTTTGGCAGAACCACTTTACCTGTCTTTACCATAACAATCAGTATAACAGATAAAATAGCGAGAACTAAATAACCCAAAAACGGCAGATTATTAACTTTTTTCTTAGGAGTTTCTGTCTCTTCCTTCTCGTCTTTTTCATTGTCTGCATTCATTTCGGCAGTTTCGTGAGCAATTCGTTGGACGGCTTTTTCGTCGGTACGTTTTGTTAAAATGGTAATTGTAGCTAGTACGGCGATACCTGTAATAACAGTGTATACCCAAAATACAGCTGTCAAACCATTTGGCGGGAAATGATCAATAAAATTGTGCCGGACAATAGGGGAGACAAATCCGGAGAAAAATGCACCCAAATTCATTAATCCATATACAACGGCATAACCCATTGCGGCAGTTTTCGGATTTGTGAATCGCTTGACACCGGCATAAGCGGCGGGCTGATATAGACCGTATGCTGCGACCATTAAAAACAACCCAACAGACATAATGATAAACATTGGAGAAGTAACACCTGTCCCCAGATTAGCGGTCCCGGAAATAGAAATTAACAAACGACCAAGCATCATAGTGAACAGAGCCAGGGCAATAGATCGTCTGACGCCTATTTTATCCGAGACACCCCCTAATAAAAGCATCGCAAACGTGATACCGCCGGTTACTGCTCCATAGACCCATCCGGCAACCAGATCGCTCAGCCCAACATTTTCAGAATTGAACTTACCAAGTATCGTCAGAATACCAAAATAGACTAATCCTTCTAGAACATAAGGTAGATATATACCCCACAGCGCGCGGGGAGCACGGGCAAGCCCAATAAACGGTTCGGCAATTTCCCGCCACGGATTTTTCTTGATGTCCTGTTTCTGTTCTTCCATAATTCCTCGCTATTATTCTAAAAACTTAAATAATCTAATTAATAACAAGGTGAAATCTAAAAAATGTAACCGCATTTTAAAAGAAAAACTCTGTAAGTGGTTCACATAACCCAATCGGGATATATAGTTCAATTTCAATCGCATTGATTTTTGCATCCCGGTTTAATAAGCAAAGATATCAGGTGAATATGTAATGTGTTATTTATTGAGCAGGTGGATTTTGGGAAAACTAGTATAGAGTTTCCTATATAACATATCAAAGCGCAATATTTTTTACTATTGATATTTCGTCCATTTTCCATTTCCATCGAAAAACAGTGGGAATCTCATTTATTTCATCAAGATATTTCATAATTCTGGATTTTAATTCTTCTTTTGATTCAACTCGAATCCCACGCAAAAAACTTCTTGCCATTTTACTAAAAAACATCTCGATTATATTTAGCCATGATGCATGGGTCGGGGTAAAAATAAATTCAAATCTGTTCGGAACTGTTTTTAAATAAACTTTCGTTTCTTTTGATATATGGCTCGAATGATTGTCCATTATGATTTTAATTTTCATATTCTGCGGATAGATATCATCGATACTTTTTAGAAACTTAACAAATTCTTTACTTCGATGTCTGTCAAAAACTTTTCCATATATCTTACCGGTTAACAGGTCTATTCCTGCCAGCAGGGAAACAGTACCATATCTTTTATATTCCCGATCCCTTTTCCAATCAGAGTAGATACCGGAATTTGGCGAAAGATCAGGGGCAATATTCCTGATTGCCTGCATTCCCGGCTTTTCATCGTAAGATAGATATGCCACCAAATCCTGGTCGTTGTTAAGAGCACGATAAACTTCTACTTCTTTATAAATATGAAGAACCTGAATCATTTTTCGATCAAAATCGGGGTCTCTTTTTTCTGTATAATAAGACATCTTGTGTGGCTTAACATCACTTTTGGATAATATTTTGGAAACGGTCCCTTTGCTTAACTGCTTTAAAGAAGGATATCCGGCGCTTTCACAATTGTTCCTTGCATATTTTGCTAATTCATTTGTTGTCCAAAACTCCGAGGCAAGTCCTAAATCCTTGGGCTTCATACATGCGATAGAGATAAACCAGGCTTTGGCTTCAGCAGTTATTTTACTTGGTCCTCCTTTTCTCGGCAAATCATCTAATGCCGTGAATGCACCGTAGTTGAGCGCCTTATCTATACAGCGCTCTACTCTCGGGCGATTTGTATGAAGCTTTCTGGCAATAGAAGATATTGTATGGCCTTCAAAGTAAAGAATTAGCATTGTGGCTCTTTCGATTTTGCTTTTAGATTCTGTCCTCGATTTGCTTATGGTTTCCAGTTTAGTTTTTTCTTCTTTAGATAATTTGATTTTTTCTCTTGTGCTGATAAATGGCATATTGACCTCCTTTTTGAGACCAATATACACATTTTTTACATATATTGCAATGATAAACAAGAATCGTTATACTAGTCTGAATCTATTAGACGATTTTGAACGAACTTCTGTATAGCCGCGACGACCTGCTCTTTGAACTCCGATGGGCTCTGTGCTACCCATACTGTGAAATTGTAAAATTCCTGGGCATCAGCCTTCAACCATTTGCCGTTATCAAACAAGAACGTGAGCAAGGTGGTGATGGCAATTCTTTTATTACCGTTCTGAAAAGGATGGTTTTTGATCATAAGATAGAAGAGAATACTAGCCTTAGCGATCAGCGTTGGGTACAAGGCTTTGCCTGAGAATCTCTGAAACGGAGTTACTACACAACTTTCAAGAATATTTGGAAACCGGGTAGAGAAATCCGGTATTGGTTCGTCGAAAGAGAGATGTTCCTTTGCTAGTTGGGAAGCAAGATATTCTACGTCCGCTATGGTGATGATTCTCACTATTCCTTGCCCAACTGCTTCAGGACTTGTCCATATTCCTGCACTGTTTTGCGAACAGCCGCTTCTATCCGTTTCTTTCCATTTCTCGTTACCTCCTTGCCAAGGATATTTGCAATAGTCTGGTCCGTAATAATGTAGGTCCTGCCTATCTTTGTGGCAGGGATCTGTCCTTTCTTGACACGATTGTAGATTGCGATACGGCTGACCCCGAGAAGTTTGGCTAGTTCAGGAATAGTGATGTATTTTTGGTTAACCATGGTTCTTACCTTAAATGATTATGTTAATATAACGTTGATAAATTAACATAAGTTAACTTTAGATGCAGGAATTAACATAGGTTAATGTAGTTTATGTAGGTTAACACAAGAAAGAGACACGCTTCAAACTTCCATTGGTGATAGCGTTGATTTTTGCATGCCGGTTTAATAAGCAAGAATATCAGGTGGTTATGTAATGGATTATTCATTTCTAGTATATGTGCTGGAAGTCTTATGCTGCTTGGAAATATGGATTTTCCGGACTAAAATAAATGAGCGATTATGACCTTACGTTTTTAATTGAAATCTTCTAAAATATTCGGAGTAGTATGAAATCTGAAAAACAGAAACAAGTCGTCTTAATCACCGGCTGTTCCAGCGGCTTCGGATTATTGACGTCAATCCGTCTGGCGCAGAGAGGATATGAAGTTGTTGCCACAATGCGCAATCTTGCCAAACGGGGAGTGCTTGATGAGGCGATTGAACGCCATAAGTTATCATTAACAGTACTTCAGCTTGATGTAACCGATATAAAATCTATCGAGGCATGTCTAAAGGACATATCTGAAAAATACGGACATCTTGATGTTTTGGTCAATAATGCCGGCTACGGAATCGGCGGCTTTTTTGAAGATCTGAGTGATAAGGAATACCGGGACCAGCTGGAGACGAATTTTTTTGGCGTGCTG
>JAHIOG010000440.1 GCA_018895675.1 bacterium | reverse complement strand
TTTTGATCTTTAATGCGTTTCTCGGCAACTTTATCAACGATGTATTTAATCAAACCGCCAACAAAAATGGCGAAAGTAGTGTTAAAAGGCAGGTACATACCGACTGAGATCAACATTGGAGACGGTGAGCCGATCAAAATCAATGCGATGGCGAAAAACATACCGGCGATAACCAGGGGCCATGCCATTTCACCACCGACAATACCTTTGCTCATCATTGCCATTAAACCAGCCTGAGGCGCAGGCAAAGCATCGCTTCCGATTGTGTTGGCTTCGTGAAGCAGCATAATCGGAATAACCAATACAAGAGCGGCTGCAACGACGCCGATCATACCGCCGACCTGCATTTTCCAGGGAGTACCGCCCAGAATATGACCGACTTTCCAGTCCTGCATCATATCGCCGGCAACGCCAGCCACACAGCATACTACCGAGGCAATACCAAGAACAGCGGCAACGCCGGGATTACCTTTCATACCAACCAATACCATGAGCAGAGCGGCGATCAGTAAAGTTGAAAGTGTTAGACCGGAAATAGGATTGGAAGAACTTCCGATAATTCCGACCAGATAACCGGCAACGGCTGCAAATACGAATCCGGCGATTGCCATTACGGCGGCAGCCAGAATTGCGGAACCGATCTGTTGTGTAAAAGCATGATAAAGAATAATCATACAGAGAACGATAACGCCGATAGAGATTAATACAATGCCTAACGGAGCATCTTTGTCGGTTCTTTTAACTTCTACAGAAGAACCTTTAGAGGCGCCGATGTCAGCCAGACCTCTGCCGATCCCGCCAATGAGATTTTTTCTCATTTTGAATAGCGTATAGAAAGCGCCCACAAGCATACCGCCGACCGCAATCGGTTTAACGGTTGAACTGTAAGCTGATTTGGCAATTTCTATCCAACCGGAGCCACCATCGGCGAAAGGTAACAGGTCATTGTACATCAGGAACAGTACGATAGGCATGAGAAATAACCATCCGAAAATCCCACCGGAGAAGGTAATTGCCGCAAGTTTAAAACCGATAATATAGCCTACACCGAGAAAAGCGGGAGAAGCAGCCGGACTTTGCAGCACCATTCCGCCTTTTTGGGAAAATACAGCCTCTTTAGCGCCGGATGTTATCACCTGTGCTTTGCTGTTTATTAAGTTGATTTTTGATAAACCAAACTGTAAGAATCCTTTGACAGAATCTTTGATGATAAAAATTCCATTCGGGTTTTTAAATAATTCGATAAAGGCTGCCAACCCGATTGAACCAAATACAAATTTGGCGCCGGATTGTCCGCCCTGACCGGCTTTGACGATTTCGGCGCAGGCGCGGCTTTCGGGATAGGGAAGAGTAGCGTCTTCTACCATCGTTTTGCGAAGAATGATCACGAGTAAAACACCCAGAATACCGCCAACGAGCATTAATAGCGTGCTTGTCAAATAGTTAAATTCTTTCCACACGCCGGTCATAATGAAAGCCGGCAATGTGAAAATGGCGCCGGCGGCAAGAGCTTCACCAACAGCGCCCGTTGTTCTGGCAATATTTTCTTCAAGAATAGTGCCCTTGAAGAAGCGCAGAACTGCCATGGAAATAACAGCTGCGGGGAATGTTGCCGCAACCGTCATACCGGCTTTTAATCCGAGATAGGCATTTGCCGCTCCTAAAACAACTGCGAGTATTACGCCTAAAAACAGCGCCTTGAAAGTAAGTTCCTTCATGCTGGTTTCTGCAGGAACAAATGGTTTAAATTCTTTGTTAGCCAACTCTACCTCCCTAATTTATTTGTTTATTTTAACTATCATTAAAATTCCAATGAAACTAAATAAAGAAGTATTAATAGTCAAGGAAAAGACGCTGAACGAGATAAATGAAAAATGGTTGACAGTATCTAATCCAAAAGATGAAGAGTCTCCATAGAAAAGATGCCGTTTGCCTATAACGCTAATCACCGTTAAATTCAGCGGTAATGGAAACAGTATCTCAACATCTGCAATTAGAAAAACAGCTCTGGAGTCAAGGGAAGCGGAATATTGCCGGTATTGATGAAGCCGGCAGAGGTCCTCTGGCGGGTCCGGTTGTCGCGGCAGCGGTAGTATTTGATCAATCGACGGAATGGATCGATGGAATCCGTGATTCAAAAAAATTGTCAGAGAAAAAGCGGGAACGGCTATATGACGTCATTATGGAACAAGCCTCAGCAGTTGGAATTGGAATTGTTGATTCTACTGAGATTGACAGAATAAATATTCTGAGAGCCACTCATAAAGCCATGCGTCAAGCGATCGGTCGTTTGAAATTAAAAGTTGATTACATTCTGGTGGACGGCAGAGGATTGCCGGATAATATTTATCCTCAAACTGCCATAATTGGCGGTGATCGCTTGTGCTATTCGATTTCGGCGGCGTCAATTATCGCAAAAGTGTACAGAGATAGGTTTATGCGGGAAATGGATGCGGTTTTTCCCGGTTACGGATTTGCCGTTCATAAAGGCTACGGGACCAAGAAACACCGTGAAGCAATTCAGAAGTTGAAACCCTGTCCGATCCACCGCAGGTCATTTCATGGTGTTAAAGAATATCTTGTGAATATCGATACTGTTTCAAATACCCGTTATCTGGGGAAATACGGTGAAGATGCGGCGGCATTTTATCTTTATAACAAGGGTTTTACGATATTACAGCGAAATTTTCATGCCGGCGCGTACGGCGAGATTGATATTATTGCCCGGAAAAACGGGGTATTGAGTTTTGTGGAAGTCAAAACCCAGCGGCGCAAAATTTTCGGACCGCCGGCGAGCTGGGTCGATGATCGTAAAATGCAGCAGCTTGGGATCATTGCCGATGCTTACCTGTCCCGGCATCCTGAATTGGATCTCGACTGCCGTTTTGACGTCATCGGTGTTACAATTACATCGAAAGGAAACCAGATATTTCATATGGAAGACGCATTTCGTTTATAAGAGAAACATGAAAAAAATCGCAATTGTTATACTTATAATTAGTTCAGTACTGCTTTCCCAAACTTTTCAGGTTGGAAGACAGGGCGCCGTAGTATCGGCTTCGAAACTTGCATCGGATGTGGGTATTGAGATTTTAAAGAAGGGCGGAACCGCAATAGACGCCGCGATTGCCGTAGGATTTGCACTGGCGGTGGTGTACCCACCGGCAGGTAATATCGGTGGCGGCGGATTTATGGTTATTCGTTCACCGGATGGATTTATCACAACGATCGATTTTCGAGAGAAAGCTCCACGGGCGGCTCATCGCGATATGTATCTCGATGAAACCGGACAGCCTGTTGACGGATTGAGTACCGAAGGCGCTCTCGCGATTGGGGTTCCCGGTTCTGTGGCGGGCTATGCGTATGTTCACGAAAGATACGGAACCCGGCTCTGGCAGAAGCTGCTGGCGCCGGCAATTGAGCTGGCTCAAAAAGGATTTCCAGTCACATATTTTATTCATGAAGGACTCGAATCACATAAAGAACTAATGAGCCGTTTTCCATCATCGTTGAATATGTTTTATCCCGGCGGTGAGACGCCGGAGATCGGCGATACATTACGTTTTCCTGCTCTGGCAAAAACATTAAGACGATTAGCCAAATACGAATGGCTGGAATTTTATCAGGGAAAAATAGCTAAACAGATTGTTCGGAGTGTGCGCAATAACGGCGGGATACTTAGCGAATGGGATATGCGTCATTATGAAGTAAAGGAACGGCAGCCGGTTCATTTTACATACAGAGACCATGATATTTTTTCGATGCCGCCGCCAAGTTCCGGCGGCGTCTGTCTGGCGCAGATTATGAAAGTCGTGGAACAGTTTCCGTTATCGGAATATGGCTTCCATTCATCGACATCAATCCAGCTTGTCACTGAAGCGGAACGCCGCGCCTATGCCAACCGTGCTCACTATCTGGGTGATCCCGATTTCATTAAAGTTCCGCTGGAATTTTTAATAAGTGATTCACTGATCCGGGCAATGGTAAATGAAATTGATTTATCGAAGGCAAGTCCCAGCTCTGGTGTCAGTCATTCGACATTACCGGAGAGCGAGGAAACCACCCATTTTTCGGTCGTCGATCAGTACGGTTGGGCTGTCTCGGTAACCACAACATTAAATGCCAGCTACGGATCCGGTTTTGTTGCCGGCGGCACCGGGATTTTATTAAATAATGAAATGGACGATTTTTCCATCAAACCCGGTTTTCCCAATATGTATGGTCTGGTCGGCGCCGAAGCCAACGCCATTCAACCGCAGAAACGTATGTTAAGCTCTATGACGCCAACAATTGTGACCCGGAATGACACTTTGATGTGGATTTTAGGATCACCGGGCGGCGGAGCGATTATCACGTCAGTTGCTCAGGTTTTGATGAATATGATCGATTTTGATATGAGCCTGACAGATGCCGTGAATGCTCCGCGTTTTCATCATCAGTGGTTGCCTGATGTTATATTTGTCGAAAATTATGCATTTCCACCGGATTTAACTGCTATATTGACGGAAAAAGGTTACACGGTCAAGAACCGTTCCGTTATTGGGGACGTGAATGCCATCGCCCTGGACCGGGATAAAAAGTATTATATTGCCGTGCCGGATAAACGGCGTCAATCTGCGGCGTCGGCGTATTAACCGACCTATTAATAACGTGAATTCAACTGTTAAGTGCAACTCAAGAATAATTTGGAAGAGCAGGCAAGCTGCAGTATCATTTGCACTGTTTTTTCCACAAAACATGAGGTGCACAAATGGATTCATACCAGCGGCTTACCCTGGAACAAAGATACGGAATTTATTCATTGTTTAAAACAGGTCATAATCAGACAGAAATTGCAGCCGTAATCGGGGTTCACAAATCCACCATCAGTCGTGAATTACGTCGCAACCACGGTGAACGAGGTTATCGTTATAAACAGGCCCCATCATATGGCTGTCAATCGCCGAAAAGATAAAGTTCCACTTCGTATTGATGGAAGTACATGGGCAACGATTGAATTTCTTATTAGCGAATATTGGTCCCCTGAACAGATTGCGGGTTGGATGAAACTCGAGATGGATATATCTGTTAGTCATGAATGGATTTATCGTCATATCTTGGTGGATAAACAATCCGGTGGTGATTTGTATCGTCATTTACGGTGCAGGAAAAAAAGAAAGAAACGGTATGGCTCCAATGACCGACGGGAAGAGATTAGAAACAAGGTCAGTATTGATGAACGTCCGCCTATTGTCGAAACAAAGGAACGTCTTGGAGACTGGGAAGCCGATACCATTATTGGCAAACGGCACAAACAAGCGATAGTCTCTGTAACGGAAAGGAAATCCCGTCTTTCCTTGATCTACAAGGTTGAACAAAAAACATCGGACCAGGTAACCAAAGCGATTAGTAAACTTTTGTTCCCAATAAAACACAATGTTCAGACAGTGACTTCTGATAACGGTAAAGAGTTTGCCGGACATGAAGTCCTTGCGAAAAAGTTAGGCGCTGAATTCTATTTTGCTCATCCCTATTCTTCCTTTGAGCGGGGATTAAACGAAAATACTAGTGGTCTTATCAGACAATACTTTCCGAATGACAGAGACTTTACAACCATTACCAATGAGGAAATCATACGAACTATTAAAAAACTGAATAACCGACCAAGAAAATGTCTTGGATTTAAAACGCCTAATCATGTATTTTTTGTAGGTGCAAATTGTTGCACTTAATACTTGAATCCAGGTTTTTATTAAAAGGCAAAAGAACGTGAAAATTCTCCATACTGCTGATATCCACATAAAAGAATTTGAAGATGAAAGGTGGAACACTCTTCAGAAGCTTATTGAAATTGGGGGAGAGCAAAAAATTGACATCTTTATTATAAGTG
>JAHIOG010000439.1 GCA_018895675.1 bacterium | reverse complement strand
TTGGAGGCTGAACCGTCAACCGCCAGGCTGACCTTCACACCTGCATTGAGCATCTCCTTGATCCGCGCAATGCCTGAGCCTAATCGCATATTGGAACTCGGACAGTGGGAAATGCCGATCTGCGCGTCACCGGCTTGCCGGATTTCAGCATCATTCAGATAGATGGAATGAGCAAACCAGGCATTGGAACCGATCCAATCAAGCGACTTCATGAATTCAAAAGGACGCATCATAAATTTTTCCAGGCAGAAATTTACTTCAGCGGCTGTTTCAGCGAGATGGGTGTGGATCTGCAACTTATTCTCACGGGCAATTCGGGCGGTTTCTTTCATCAGCTCCGGGGTCACCGAAAAGGGCGAACAGGGCGCCAGTGAAATGCGGATCATCGCACCGAATGAATCATCATGATATGTTTTAATTAAGCGGTATGTGTCTTCGGTGATCTGCGCTTCGGTCTGGATCACATCATCCGGTGGCAATCCGCCTTTGGATTTTCCCATAGACATGGAACCGCGGGTCGGCTGGAAACGGATTCCCATTTCTCGGGCAGCTTCGATCTCCCGGTCGATCAGCGTCGGTTCGGATTTATTCGGAAAAAGATACAAATGATCGGAAGTAGTCGTGCAACCTGATTTCAAGAGTTCGGCGATTGCCAGTTTGGCGCTAATATATATCGCTTCGCCACTGATACCGCGCCAGATTTCGTAATTGGTCACCAGCCAGTCAAACAGTTCTGACTTTTGCGTCGCAAAGATATTGCGGGTCAGAGTCTGGTAAAAGTGGTGATGAGTATTCACAAAGCCCGGTAGCACCAGCATCCGGCTGGCATCAATGATCTGGTCAGCAGTGCCGGAAAATTCCTTCGGTCCGGCAGAGATGATCTTGCTGTCTTCGATACAGATATGTCCGCCGGTAAAGGCATTCAATACATCGTTGGAATGGATATCGGCACCCATTCGGCAACAGAGTAAGGGATTTTTTATAAGGATAGATCTATCCATTATTTTTTTCAAAGGATTTTATTTTTGCAATACTCTTTCATTAAACTCTTCAATCAGCTCATCAATCTTCGGCGCCATGCTGTGAATCGATCCCCAATATTCACGGTGATCGTACCACTGGGCATTCAACTCATCTAATTCTTTTGCCTGCTGCTCAATCCAGGTATAGTATTTCAGGTTATGGATGCGTTTTTTCTCGTAGAAATCCAGTTCCAGAACATATTCGACATTAATATTATTAAGAAGTTCATAATCCCGGACAGCATCGTCATGGGTATATATCCCTTTTTCTTCATTCAGTTCGCGAATGCGGGAACCGTATAATTCCATGGAATCGGTGAACACCGTCAGGACAATATCATCTTCGGTCAGTTCATAATATTTGGCATATTTGATCGCTGCCACCATGTTTCCGATGGATGAAATACCGAGCAGATCAAGATTCTCGGCGATATTTTTATCAACGCCATGCTGTTCGAGAAATTCTCGTCCAACCGGTTCGTTGAACAGACGCAGCAGACGAATGGTATGCTCATCATCCACGGCGACTACCATGTCGGTGTTCCTGACATTATGAATCCAGGGCACGTGTTTATCGCCGATGCCTTCAATCCGGTGACCGCCAAAACCATTCAAAAGCAATGTCGGGCATTGCAGTGCCTCGGCAACGGCGATTTTTGAAGTAGGGAACAGCTCCTTAAGAAAACCACCGCTTCCCAGAGTTCCTGCCGAACCGGAAGTCAGCACTACGCCGGAATAGCAATCATTATCACCCATGACCTCTTTCAATACTTCCGTCATTGCATTTCCCGTAACTTCATAATGCCAGAGATGGTTACCCATTTCATCGAACTGGTTGAAAATCACAATGTCGTCGCCACGGGTGTTGCGTATTTCCCAGCATTTATCGAAAATCTCTTTCACATTGCTCTCACAACCGGGCGTAGGAATGACTTCGCCGGCGATTTTGGACAGCCATTCGAATCGTTCCTTTGACATCTCTTCCGGCAGAATCGCAATGGATTCACAGCCTAATAATGCAGAGTCGTAAGCGCCGCCCCGGCAATAATTTCCCGTCGATGGCCAAACCGCTTTCTGAGATGAAGGGTCAAATTGTCCTGTAACTAAACGGGGAACCAGGCAACCAAAAGAAGCGCCAACTTTATGTGCTCCGGTAGGAAACCATTTTCCAACCAAAGCGATTATTTTTGCTTTAACGCCTGTTAATTCCGGTGGAAGAATCATGTAATTGAGACCACCAAATCCTCCGCCCGTGGTAACCGGTTCATTCTTCCAGCTCACCCGGAACAGATTCCGGGGATGCACATCCCAAAGCCCAATATCTTTTAATCCTTCTATTATTGAATCAGGAATTAACCCGGGGTTCTTCATCTGTTTAAATGTGGGAATGATAATATCCCGTTCTCTGCACCTTTTTACTGTGTTTTTCAGTTGCTTCTCATTTACTGTTAAATCAATCATAAATACCTCTTTTAACCACGAATTGCACTAATTTCACTAATTATAAAATGAAAATATTTGTGCAAACTCGTGTAATTAGTGGTTAATACACACATCGTTTCCAGTATAGTGAAGGTTCTCCAAAATTTATCAGAATCCCTACCTTTTTCTTTGTCGCCTTCAGGGCGTTAATAATTTGCGCCTCCTCGATTTCGGAACAACGTTTTATCGCTTTTATCTCAACAATTATCTCATCGTAACAAAAATAATCCGGCACATAATAGGACTTCAATTGATGCCCTTTATATCCAATTTTCTGGCGTGGTTGTTCAGTGAAAGGAATATTTCGCAATCCAAATTCAATTGCCAAAGCCTCCTGATAAACCGCTTCAAGAAATCCGGGACCAAGGACTTTATGTATCTCTATTGCCGCCCCGACAATCTCAAAAACCTCTTTTTTATAGAATAACTCAGCCATAAATACCTCTTTCAACCACGAATTGCACTAATTATAAAATGAAAAATTCGTACAAACTCGTGTAATTAGTAGCTAATACACATATCGTTTCCAGTATAGTGAAGGTTCTCCAAAATTTATCAGAATCCCTACCTTTTTCTTT
>JAHIOG010000438.1 GCA_018895675.1 bacterium | reverse complement strand
GTCCAATTAGTTCACCGCCACCGTCGAAGTCGGTACCGATGCCCACATGATCGATGCCGACAAGATTCACAATATGATCGATATGATCAACAAAATCACTGACACTGGCCAGTTTACGGGGATAATTTTTATCTATTTCGTGCCATTCGAGCAGGACCGCTTTCTTCTCCTCTTCCGTCAAATTGTTGTAATCAGGATATTTTTCATCGAGGGCTTTCTCGGCCGCTTCGCGTTCCGGGTTGGGCTCGGGAGTTTTGACGTAATCCGTATATATTGCAACCTGGATGACGCCGCCGTTTTGTGCCAGGGCGCGCAGCATATCGTCACTGAGATTGCGGGGATTATCGCAGGTTGCCCATGAACAGGAATGAGAGGCAATGATTGGGGATTTTGATATTTTTAAAACATCGTAAAAAGCATCGTCGGAAACATGGGAAACATCTACGATCATGCCCAACCGGTTCATCTCCCGCACAACTTTTTCGCCAAAAGGACTCAAGCCGCCATGTTCGGTAGTATCGTTGGATGAATCGCAGATGTCGTTATTTTTAACATGACAGAGTGTAATATATCGGGCGCCCATATCATAAAATGTCTTGATTGAATTCAGATCCTTTCCAATGGCATATCCGTTTTCAATACCGATATAAATGGCGCGTTTGCCTGTTTTTTCAATACGGTAAGCATCATCGGCAGTCAGAGCCAGCTCGGCACGATCACTGTTGGATTCAATGGCGTCATGAATGGCCTGAATTGTTCGACTGACTTTGTCGTTTGCCTTCCGATTGCCTTCCGGTGTACGTGGTCCCTGGCCGACCCATACAGCAAAGAAAACGGCGTCCAGACCACCCGCCTGCATCCGCGGCAGATCGACTTTACCGTCCCAGAGGCTGCTGTCCAGATTCTGACTGATATCGGCATCCCAGCGCAGCATATCCAGGGGAGTGTCGGTATGGGAATCCAGGGTCAGAGTTTCGGTGTGAATCCGAATTGCTCGCTGATCTGAACGGGTGCCTTGCTTACAGTGTACGGTAAATAATGAGATCATAACAGTAAACAGCCAGAATATTTTCAACATAATCTTATCTCCTACGGCATGAAAGTTAGAAAGTTTTCAGATAATGAAAATAAAAATATCTAGGATTTACTGAAAAACACCAAACCGGCTCGCGTGAATTTATTTTAAAAATGAAATGATTTATTATCGTTTTCGGCCTGTCAAAAGCAACTGATCTTTTAACGCCTGGACATTTTTTGCAGAATTCCATTTCTTTTCGAAGTCGGGATTTTGGATAATTTGGGCAATAGCAGAAAGCACACGTAAGTGAAAATTACGTTCGTCCTTGGAACCGATAAGAATAAAGACCGTGGTAACCTTTTCCTCTGATTCTTTGAAACGGATACCCGCCTTGCAGCGGATAATCAGCATTTCAAATATGTGATTTCCATCGACAATTATATGTGGTATTGCCAGCCCGCGGGCGATGATTGTGCTGCTTTCGCTTTCTCTTTCATGCAGCAGGACATTTAAGTCCCGGGGACTCATTTTCAATTTATTTGCCAGGATATCGGAAGATAGCTTAAAAAATTCATCCAGGGTAAGAGCCCTGTTGATATCAATTATTTCACTTTGCTCAACCAGTTCATCAAATCGATCCGGGATAATATTATCTCTTACTCTGATAATTTCCTTTAATTCCTGTTCAAGTTTCCCATCGGTCAATTTTTTATTGATAATTCTCTCGATCAGATGCATCAATGCGAAATCTGCAGACACCTTTCTTCGACCATAAAAGAAGTAAACCGAGAATCCTGAAATAATCAGCAGACAGCTGATCAGTAGCGCTCCTTGACCAATATCCCATAAGAGAAATACCAGCCCCGCGGTTCCCAGTAAGGGCAGCCACGGATAAAAGGGTGTTTTAAATACCGGCTGATAATTTGAAATATGACTTTCCCTCAGTATGATCACAGAAATGCAGCTCAGAATGTTGGTCAGAATTAAAACAGCCGAGGCGGCCTTGACTAAGATCTCCAGGTTCAGCAGTAGTGAGGTAATAATAAAAATACCGGTAATCAGAAGTGAATAATGCGGTGTCCGGAATTTTTTGTTGATGTTTCCGATAAAAGCCGGCAGCAGCAAATCGTGACTTAATGGCACCAGGGAACGGGCTGCGGTCATTATCCCGGCGTTCGCGGTAGATAAAAAAGCCAGAATTGCCGCTATGCTTAGAGCGATTCTGCCGGGCTGACCCATGAATACTTCAGCGCCATCTGATATAGGCGTCAGTGAATTATCGAGTCTTGCCGAATCCATCACTCCGGTAGTGACAAATACCATTACAACGTATAAAATGACC
>JAHIOG010000437.1 GCA_018895675.1 bacterium | reverse complement strand
ATCTGCATATCATCCGCGCGATACCCTTCAACGGGAAGTTGCAGGATTTTGTAATTATCATAAGTGATCAAATATACTTCATTTGTCCAGGTTACAATAACGCCGTAAAACTCTTTACGAGGATGCTCGCTGATAAAGATTGCGCGGATATTCAAATCAGGAGGAATGTCCGTTTTTACGCAGTGAGGTTGACCCTTAATTTTTTTCAGGTGGAAAACTGTATTTTGTGCATCGACGATAAAATAGCCCTCGTCAAAGGGTTTGCGGGTGGTCGGGTTACCGGCAATGATTTTTGCCGGGAATTGAAAGCCTTGGTCTAATAAAGCGCCATTAAAAATGCATGAAAGAGAATCATCGACTGTATTATCGTAAGCGGTAATAAATTCAAGTTTTTGATCGATTCGAAACAATTCACCGGGTATTTCCAATTTGGTAAAATCGGATTCGGATTCAAATAACGGATTCAGAGAAATCAGCGGAGTATTCATTGCCCGGTTTGTAATGCGCAAGTGTTGGGAGTTGTGCCGAATATATGAGCGTTTCATTGGAATACCCTTGATGCTGTCCGGCAATATTCCCCATTTTTCCAAATTGTAGTAAAAAGAAAAGGGTAAAAGGGTTTCAAAAGATTTGCGATCGTAGCTATTACCTTTTTGGTCGGAGTACTCTTTCTTGTTATTACCGGTGCGTGTGGCAATCATAAATTCTTCTATAACAGGGCTATAATAGATCGAAGGTTTTAATATAGGTTTGCCAAATATCATCCAGTAGAGATCCGGCAACAGAATCGATAATGAAATAACAATAAGCGACACAATTGCGTAGCGTGAGATTTTAGTGATCATAATTTGCTGCCTTTCCGTAATCGATATCCCGGGAATAAAACTATGATAGAGAATAACAGTGCTATTAACAGATAGGTTCCAAAGGAAAATTGATATTCACTGTAGCCACTTTCTAAAAACAGACTATGGATGAATGGTGCAAACAGCAGAACGTATACTATACGATATTTCCATGAAGGATCCACAGTGACGGCAGTGGCGCCCAGATAGGTAACAATACCCGCCAGCAGCCACGGCGCAACGGTGATCAATGAGCTGCGGGTGATTTCAGCCGGGAAAAACGTTATTCCGATAAGGGTTAATCCTAAAAGATAGATCGCTGATGTGATCAGAATGACGCCGACACCGATGGCAATCATAAAGAGCAGTGAATGGGTTTCCCCAATAGGCAGATGAAAGGACAGTCGATAGCGTTTTTTGACCATTTCGGGAACGAACTGTACGATTGCCAGTACTATTGCGGCAAAAACCGGGATATATTTAATGGCGGTATAATAGAGGATTTTTCGCTGAATAACCACCAGCCAGACCTGAATAGGGTCATTCATTTCAAACCAGTAGCGAGTATCCAGACCAATATATGTTAAAAATCCGAGCAGAATAATCAGGTATCCAAGAACCATCCAGCGGATCTTCAACCATTCTTTATATAAAATCGCTTTATACATATTAATTCCCCTTCTTAGTATTTGCCGGTCAAACCGATAAATGCCTGCTCTAATGTCATCAAAGCTTCGCCGAATTCAGCAAAGAAGACGCCTTTCTTATTGAGATACCCTTTAACTTCCTCCGGAGCCTTAAAAGAATAAAGTATATAATTATTCTTTATATTTTCATAGTTGGATACAAGTTCGTCGATACCGAAAGAGGGCAACTGCCCGTCAACCCTAAAATGATACTGATGAAACGAACCCATAAATTGACTGATCGGCATTTGCACCAATATCTTCTGATACCCCATAATGATTGCGTCGTCGATAATTTTTTCCAGGTCCTGGATAATGTGTGACGTCATAAAAACAGTTTTATTGTTTTCACGAACATAGTCGATCAAATAATCAATGAACAGCATACGGTATCCGGCGTCCAATCCCATGGAGTAGTCATCCAGGATCATCAATTCCGGGTCTTGAGCCATTATCAGTCCAAGAACTACCTGTGACCGTTGACCGCAGGACATCCGGGAAATTTTATGGTCATAAGCGACTCCAAGCCTGTCGACAAGACCGTAATATAGTTCTTTCTTCCAGTTGGGAAAGAATTGGCTGTAAAACTTTTCTACCTGAGATACAGTCATGAATTCATAGCATACATGACCTTCATGAAGCAGCCCAATTCTGGCACGGGTTTGAGGAGAAAGATTGTGAGATTCCTCTCCCAGAATGATACATTTTCCTCTGGTCGGTCTGAGAAATCCCATCAGGATATTGATGGTTGTGGTTTTTCCCATGCCGTTTTTCCCAAGGATGCCGAATATTTTACCTTTCTGGACGGTAAAATTCAAATCCTTGTAGATCAATTTGTTGCCGTAGCTATGCGTTAGATTTACGCATTCGATTACATTTTCCATTCGGGTAATCCCCTTTCTCAATCAATAATCCGGCGAATGTAACAAAATCTTGAATGTTAGACAATCATTTTATACATTTCAAAATTTTTTTAAAGCATGGATAATTATGAAAAAAATGGAAAGAAGTAGCATGACTATGAAGAATTTTAAACTGCACATCTCTGTTGTTTTGTTTTACCTATTCTCGATTCTTCCGTTGTACGGTATCGATAACGACAACGTAAAAGAATTCACTCTGAATAATGGGTTAAGAGTCATCACTTATGAGATGCATACATCGCCTATTATTTATTCGCGGTTGACCTATAATATCGGCTCCAAATATGAGCCCTATGGCCAAACGGGTATTTCCCATATTGTCGAACACATGATGTTTAAAGGCACTAAACGCTTTCCCAAAGGAACGATTGCAGAACTAATTTCCGCAAATGGCGGGGTATTCAATGCCTTTACATCCAATGATATAACCGTTTATTATGAGCTGTTGCCGAAAAATAAAATTGATCTGGCTTTTGATATCGAGTCCGAAAGAATGCATAAATGCAAATTTGATCCCGAGGAATTCAAATCGGAAATAGGTGTTATTTCGGAGGAAAGAAAGCAGCGAACCGACAACAGCGCCGCCGGTCAATTGCGCGAAGAGCTCAATACCATGATATACAAAAGTCATCCCTATCGAAATCCGGTGATCGGATGGATGCATGACATTCAGAGTATTACGCGCGATGAGGCATACGCTTATTATAAAACTCACTATACGCCGAACAACGCTACGCTGGTGCTTGTCGGTGATTTTGAATCCACCGAGATACTAAAAAAGGTTGAAAAATATTTCGGAAAAATCCCCCGCGGTCCCGAAACGAAATTGCAGGAATTTGTAAGAGTGAAACAGGCGGGTAAAAAAATCCTGGAATTCAAGCACCCGGATATCTTGAACGAGCAGATATCGATGCATTTTTCGGCGCCCAGACGGTTCGATGAAGACGGTGCGGCTTTATACGTGGCGGGGAGAATCCTGTGTTCAAAAAGCGCGACTTCACGTTTAAAAAAGAGATTGGTTCATCAGGAAAAACTCTGTTCCTCTTCCGTCGGCGGACTTGGTTTTAGAAAAGACCCGGGAACTTTTTCGATTTCGGCACGGCTTTTACCCGGAAAAGAGATCAATGAAGTTGAAGAAATCATTTGGGAAGAGATCGACAGTCTGGCAAATTATCCGGTCATCGATTATGATCTTCAGAAAATAAAGAATAAGATCAATTTTGCTGAGCTGACCGGAGATCAATATATCAGCAAAGTAGGCGGCAAGATCGGCTTGTATGAAAATTATGTGGGCTGGCTTAATATTAACCGCTGGAATGAACTGGTTACCGCTGTCACGAAAGAAGACATTATGCGGGTTACGAAAAAATATTTGGTCCCTGAAAAAATGGTTATATGCTATTCCTCTCCGGATACTTCGGCTGGAACGGATGACAAAGAAATCATAGCAGATGATTCCGATGAAGGGGAAGTAAATGATAAGATAAACGAATCGGATGAGGACGCCTTGACGCCCGATATAGATTTTACGGAAACGGAAAAGGCAAAAAAAGGTTTATTGAGCAAGCTTTTCGGTTCCAAAAAAGTCGATATTCGGGAACTCTACAAGCCGAGATTAGAGGATATATTGGCGCCTAACCCGATAGCGCCGTTAATCGATTCGCTGGTTTTGGATAATGGTGTGCCGGTCTACATATATGAAGACCATACTTTTCCTACGGTCTATGTAAGGGCGTTTATTGAAACAGGTCGACTTCCCGAAAATGCCGAAAGGACGGGTATCCGTGATTTTACCGAAGCGATGCTTACCAGCGGCACCCTAACCAGAACTTATGATGAGCTGCTTGAGGAAAGGTCGTTTACTCCTTACCAATTTGATATCAGCCACAGCTGGGACAAAATCATTTTTCAGGGCTACTCTCTGGTAAAAGATGTTGACAAAATGTTGAATTTCACTTATGATGCTATTGCTAATCCGTCATTCCCCGAGGATCAGATCGAAAAGCTGCGACCGCTGTTTATTTCAAATGCCGAGAATTTCAAGAAGACGGAAATCATGAAGGCTTTTTACGCTATGTTTGAAGATGTCTTTGAGGGGCATCAATATTCTTTACCTTATGCGGGAAATGTGGAGGTATTTGAGAATTCGACCCGGGCAGACCTTGTAGAATTTCATGAGAAATATTACAGTCCCGAACATATGAAATTGGTTGCGGTCGGAGATTTTGACAAGCAGTGGATCCGGGAGAAACTGAACAAAACGTTAGGTCAGTGGGTGAAAAAATCGGGAGATGAATTTTTGCCTTTTACAAGAATTAAACCTATCAAAGGAAAAACCGTTTATGTTTTCCCAAACCCGGAGTATAAACAATGTCGCGTCGATATTGCTTTTAATCCTAACGAGGGCGGGATTATGTCGGACAACCCCGATCTTGACGCCATCCGGATTCTTGAAAATATTCTTTGCGGGAGCTCATTAACGTCCAGAATGGGCGTGGAACTTCGTGATAAACAGGGCTTGAGTTATGGGATCGAAAGTAATTTGTGGATTCGGGATCAGGGCGGTTATTGGAATATCCGGACAAAACTGGATAAAAAGAATCTTACCAAAATGATCCATGGTATTTTTAATGAAATTGAAAAGGTTCAGAAAGAAGGAATTACAGCTGAGGAGTTGAATAAAGCCAAATCTCGCAGGATCGCACTATTGCCATTAGCAACGCGTACACCGGATGATGTCGGACATATCGTATTTAACCAATTGCAGAAACACAGACCGCTGGATTATTTTGATAAGAAACGTGAAAGAATCATGGCGGTAACAATGGAAGACGTCCAGCGAGTGGCAAATAAATATCTGGATGTAAATAATTACATCATTGCGGTATCCGGAAATCTTGCGGAAGATGCGCTGGATGAATTTAAATAAGAAGGATACTGATTGAAAATGTGAACATTAAATGTAAATTATTACTGCGTTCTGTGTAGGTGTGGATTTGTGGGGATGTAAATAGATGAAAAAATCAATTGCGCTAATCGTTGCGTTTCTTTGTTTTGTATCGATTTCGGCGACAGCCGCCAGTATATCCGGCAAAGTTCAGTCACAAATGGAAAAAGTCGATTTAAAGGATGCTTTGGTTATTTTGCTGAAGCGTGGCGATGAATCCTTTTCAAAAACGGTTGTTTCGGATGCGAACGGCTACTTTTTTATCGATGATGTTGAGACCGGCGTGTATAATGTCGAAGTTGTAAAAGACGGTTTTTATAAAAATGTACTGTTTGATTTAAAGGTTGAAAGTGATAAAAATTATACGGTAAATGTCAAATTGCTCAGGAAAACCAAAAAGGACGACAGCGATTACTGTTTCATGCTTGGTGGAATAGAGGTTTGCAGTGAACAGAAGGATCTTATACCCGAAGAAGCTGTTACCAGCCGAAAAATCAATTCCGGTGAAATTGAACACATGCAAGCCACCAACCTGGGTGATATTTTATCATTGGTTCCCGGTGTCGAAAAATCTAACAATCCGGGCTTATCAAAATCCTCCCAGGTTGGTATTCGTACTATCGCTACCAGTACCGGTACGGTAACCGGCATAGAATCCTTTGGAAGCTCTATTATTGTGGACGGCAACCAGCTGTCCAACGAAGCAAATCTGACGACTAAAATATATGGAAGCTCCGGCACTGAGGGGATTGACTTGCGGAATATTCCGGCGGATAATATTAAATCCGTGGAAGTGATTACAGGAATTCCGTCGGTGGAATACAGTAATTTTGCCAATGGTATTATTAAAGTTGAAACTAAAAGTGGTCAGATCGCTCCTAAATTAAAGGCAAAAATCAATCCGGACACTAAAACGGCGAGTTTCAGTCACGGCATTGCCATCAGAAAATCGGTTTTGGATTATCATTTGAACTATGCCTATAGCGAGCGTGATTTACGTAAGGAGGGCGATGAATATCAGCGTCTGCACGCCAGCGGTAATCTTTCCAAATATTTCTTCAATGAAAAAATGGACATGAAAATCCGGGGCAGCTATACCAAGATGATTGACGACGAAGAACCCACTGATGTTGAAAAAATTAAAGATTATAATCGCGGCTACCGGGCTGCCGGAAGTGTAAACCTCGATTATACGCGAAGTGAAAATGACAAAATCACCGGTTTTTTAGGTTTTGATCTGAACCGCAAAAAAGCATATAAGTCAAAATGGGTTACCGAGCAGCTTATGATCGAAGGTGACTCTATCCCCCTTCCCGGTTATGTCGGTATAATGAATGAAATTGGCAAAGAATGGAATATCAACGGAAAACTCCAGAAAAAGACTACGTATCAGAGCAGTAAGAGGACCCATAAAGTTCTCCTGGGTTTTGAAGGCGATTATCAGAAAAATACCGGTGATGGATTATATCTCGATCCGGTTTATGCTTATTACGGTCAATATTCTTCCCGGCGGTCCTATTCGTTCAGCGCTTTTCCGGAAATAGCAAGCCTGAGTTTATATTCTGAAGATGAGATAAAGGGTAAATTTCTCGGAAATAAGTATACCCTGATGCTGGGACTTCGTTATGATGTGTTTAATCCGACAGGGTTTAATTTTAGCAATGTTTTTGAAGATAAAACTTTCCTGAAATCCGATCATGGTGATTTCCTGTGCCCCCGTTTCAATTTACAATATTTTATTACCGATGATCTGCGTTTCAGAATCGGAGCCGGTAAAAGCGCTAAAGCGGTTTCACTTGGCTATATCTATAAACCGCCGGCGTATTATAAATATTTGAAAGATTCGGTAGTAGTGGAAGAGGAACAGCTGCAATACAATCCCGAGTTACAGACCTACACTACCGACAAATATGAAGCATCCATAGACTGGAAAATCCTGGATATATTAGGATTGTCGCTTACCGGGTATCACACCGAATCCGAAGACCGGCCTACCGGCGTGGGCTATCCCTGGGGCTACGATATTAATCCCGATACGATAACCTCAGCCAGTTACTCAATAAATGCGAACCGCGGCTGGAATAAATCCAGCGGGGTGGAGTTTACCCTGCGCACTAAACGTATTTACGATTTACAGTATAAAATGAATGTTACCTACCGCTTTACTCATAGCGGCAGAACCGGCTTAATCTATGATTCCCAACCCGATACAAGCTGGGAACAGATCTGGTATCCGCCGTCAGATGACTGGCGCGAAAAAATTATCATCGATTATCAGCTGAATTACATCAGCAAACGCCTGGGGGTCTGGGTTACATTTGACCTTCAACATGTGCCTTTGGAACATCGCAAAACGATTTATAACGGCAATTCAAAAATGAAAGATGTAGACAACCTGGAAGAACAAAAACTGTTCTATCAGGGGATGCTATACTGGTACGACAGCGCGGTGTATTCCAGCGGCGGCAGAACCTTGTTTAATTTCAGGCTTACAAAATCCCTGTCCCAGAAAACCGAATTATCGTTATATATCAATAATGTCCTGAATGACCGCGGTAAATGGGTAAATCCTTTTACCGGACGGATCGACGAGTACAATCCTGAAATCTATTATGGATTGGAGATAAGCGCCCAATGGTAAAAAAACTACTGTTCCTGCTTTTTATCCTGACTCTTATTTTATCGGGATGTTTTAGAGGGAAACCGACTCAGTTTGATGGGGAGCTGGCTGTAAAGTTATATGTCATGTTTGAAGGCAATTATCTGCCGAATATCCCGGTATTACTCAGCACGTTTGATTATAATATTTCAACTTATATTGACACAACCGATTCCGCCGGCCTGGCAGAGTTTGAACCTGTTCCCTATGCGGAATATAAAGTAAATACAAAAGCTACTATAATGGTTCCCTCTTTTGATAACCCGGATTCTTTAGTGGAAATTAATGTGGTAGGCGCCGGTATCGTAGCGCCCGGCGACGGAGACATTATTATTGATACGCTTGAAGTTATGGCTTCCGGCGCCGAACCGGGCTTAAAAATTAATGAAATCTACTACACTGGACCGCCCAATAAAAACAACTATTGGTTTGATCAATTCATTGAGCTGTACAATTCATCTGATGATACTGCTTACCTGGACGGCCTGATTGTCTGCCGGATGGGCGTGGAGGAAAAGGTTACCTATATTTTTCAATTCCCCGGCGAACCGCTGCTTGGCAGAGAATACCCCGTTCCGCCGAATTCCTTTGTAGTGCTTGCCCAGGACGCTATGGACCATACGAATATACCAGATTTTCCTTTTCCGGAAAGCGTTGATCTGTCCCATGCCGATTGGGAATTTGTAAATAGTATGGATTATGGCGATTCGGATAATCCCGATGTGCCCAATCTCGATAATATAGAAGTGGGATATAGACTCGATTTTATGATTAGTTTAGCCGGCGATGTGATACTGATTGCGGACGGCAGCGACCTCAATTACCTGGACGGGATCGATCTCAATTCGGTCATTGACTGTGTTGAGTATCATAGTTCTTCCGATGCTATGAAAGAAATAGAAGCTGAACTTGACCGGGGATTTGCAGGCGTAGGGATAATAAAATATGGCGGACAGTCCATT
>JAHIOG010000042.1 GCA_018895675.1 bacterium | reverse complement strand
TAAATCTTTCGGCTTTATCTCCCCGTTTTTCAGGCGTCGAAAAACACTGCTCCCCGGCGGCAAGACATTTCTGTAAATCACTTCAAGAGGGATCAAATAATTGCTCTTTGCAACCTGATATTCCAAATAACTGTATTGATTGCCCTTAAGCTCAGGCTTTATAACCTGTAGCAATTTAATTTCCATCGTGTTTGCGGGCTTCATAATCTCGGAGAGTTTTTTGGCGGTATTATCTTCCACAAGCCCTGCATAGTGAGTGGGAACACCGATTTTTTCAAGTTTTTCAAAAAAATACGTACCAAGGAGTGCGATAGCCGCTCCTTTACATTGAATATGGTCTGGCATTTCTCCCCAGTCAAATACTGAGTATCTATCTGAGAAGATAAATCTTGCCTGTCCGGGACAGGAAGGAGTTGCTCCTCTTATAATCTTAAGGTCTTTTACGCTACCCATTTTGCACCTCATGATCATCTTTTTCTAAAGCATCTTTCGCTGCATTTTGATATCCTTTAATTTTTTCCTGAATGTGCTTATCGGTCAAGCCCAAAATCTTGGCTGCCGCTAATGCGGCATTTTCTGGTTCCAAAACCACCATCGGCGCTACTGTAGACGGCATTCTGAGGCTGGAATATATATCTGTTCCAGCAAATTTATCGCTATAAGGAGGACATGCGATAACTGGGCAGTGAGTTTGAGCATCAGTAAACCCGCTTAAGGCGTTGCTTCTACCAGCAACTGTGATAAACACAACATCCTCTTTTTCGTACTCTTTTATTAACTCGTAGCATTTTAATGGCACCTTATGTGCTGAAGCTACCCTTAACACACTTTCAATTCCAAATCCATCTAAAGCCTGTGCAATTCTTTGCGACCATTTAAGGTCACTTTTCGAACCCATAATTATGACAACTTTCATATTTCTTATCTCCAAAGATTCGTTTTTTATAACAGTTTTTCCTCACACGAAATAATGATTTGAATATTTCTATTTTATCTTTATCAAATTTCATTATTTAAATGTACAAATAAAAACGGAAGGGTAAAAATAAAGATCTTTGATCTGTATCAGTTCGGCATGTGTAACAGAACAGCTAAATGTGTTTAAATTATAGGTTAGTCTTCCTGATTATCCGCCAGATTGTGAACTAAAGCAGTCCGGGAAAAACAAGATCATTTCTTCCATTTGTAAGTTCTTTTTTTTCACTGATTTGACATCTTTGACGAAGTGCGTTTTCTCTTTAACGCCGTGAAATAGTCTTTAACCTTTAAAACAGTTTCACACCGTTTTATTTTACGATTTTCCGTCACTTTGGTAAAATTATTTTATTAACGAACAACTCCGCCGCAAAGAGACTATCTTCTTTTCATCTAATAGATTTTGCACAGCGAAATCCAATGTGCTTATTAAAATAATCAGGCGCAAGTCCGTAATGCTTTTTGATTCTCATAAAAACAGGATTTGGAGATTCCCAATTCCCACCACGCGTGACTTTTCCATATACTGGTTTTTGGTTTTTATTAAAGGAGCCGTATCGCATGTAGATCCAGTCCTCTTGCGGACCACTCGGGTAGGGTTTATGAGTATCTTCACACCAATCACTCACATTCCCACACATATCGTACAACCCGAATCCGTTGGGCTCATAGCTTCCTGCTGGTTTTGCGCCATCCCTTCAGGAATCTCTGCATCCGGACTGTCTGCCCTATTTATACCGTTTTGTGTAAAAGCAAGATTCGCAATAAAAGGAACGATCACGAAAGGCATTAAGTATTTTTTGTTCATTGAATTCCGTCCTTTATGAAAATTGCGTTTAACATATTGGCAAAAAGCCGGCGGACATTTCTATACGATTCCTAATTCTTTCATTTTCCAAAAACATTTTGCAGTTGCATTAATGTCAAATGCCGCATTGTGAGCTTCTTTAAAATCTTCCCTAAATAATTTATTGTATAATTCCGATAATTTCGGCTATTTATAACCTATAGGTCCGGAAATTTTACAATAATCAGTTGATTCTTTCATAGTACAAATTCTATGTTTTCGAAAAAGTTTATTTTTAATACCTTTCCTTATAAATTCCGCTCCTACAATTTTTTCATCAAAATTCATATTGTGTGCTACTAATGTATCGGCATTTTCAATTTGTCTTGCAAATAATTCTAAAACAAAATCCAGATTTTGCCCTTCGTTTATCGCCTTTTCCGTGGATATTCCATGTAATCGTTCAGCATTATATGGAATTAAAAATCCTTCCGGTTTAATAATAAAATCCTTTCCGTCAATTTTTGTCCCATTGTTATCATACAGAAACCAGGCGATTTGAACCATTCTTGGCCAATTATTAACATTCTGAACCGGCGCATTCCAGTTTTTTGGAAGTCCTGTTGTTTCTGTGTCAAAAAATAAATACATAAACTTATTGTTTTTTTATTGCTCATCTTCGTAAATAATTATAGCCATGACTACTCAACGGTTACCGATTTAGCCAGATTTCTTGGCTTATCAATATTACAACCACGTTTATCGGCTATATGATATGCCAGCAATTGTAACGGCACAACTGTTAAAAACGGGCTTAATTCAACAATAGTTTCAGGTATAAATACAACGTGATCCGCCAATTCACCGATCCGCTGGTCTTCATCATTCGCAACTGCAATGACAATTCCGTCACGGGCTTTCACCTCCTCAATATTTGAAAGAACCTTATCGTATGAATGATCTTTGATACATATAAAAACAGTCGGCATATTCCGGTCAATAAGAGCAATTGGTCCGTGTTTCATTTCCGCCGCCGGATAGCCTTCAGCATGAATATAACTGATTTCCTTTAACTTGAGGGCGCCTTCCAAAGCAATGGGATAGTTGACGCCTCTGCCGAGAAACAGCGCATTTGATACGATATAGTGAGTTTGCATGATTGAAATAATCTGTTCGGTATTGACCAGGACTTTATTCATTTTTTCAGGTATCCCAACAAGATGATCAAGGTAATTTTTAAGTTCCGTATCATTAATTTTATCCCGATAATGTGCAATCATCAGAGTTAAAAGGAAAAGAACTTCCAGTTGAGTAGTAAACGCTTTTGTCGAGGCTACTCCTATTTCCGGTCCTGCCTGGGTGTATACAGTTGCGTCACTTATACGGGTTATCGTACTTCCCGGAACATTACAGATCGAAAGCACCTGTGCTCCGTTCTTTTTTGCTTCCTTTATTCCGGCAATGGTATCCGCCGTTTCTCCGCTCTGACTGATTGCAATAATTAGAGTATTCCGGTCAATGACCGGATTTCGATAACGAAATTCAGAAGCGTATTCAACTTCAACCGGTATTTTTACAAGGGATTCAAGCCAATATTCCGCTACTAATCCGGCATGCCAGGATGTGCCGCAAGCGATAATAACAATACGTTGGACATGTTTTAATTGAGACGGATCTACCGCATAATGAAAGCGGATCTCGCCGTTGACAACATTTACATCAAATGTCGCTTTTAATTTTTCCGGTTGTTCAAAAATTTCTTTGAGCATAAAATGCTTATATGACCCTCGGTCGCAATTCATGAACTTAACATCATAAGTCTGAGCTTCCTTCTGAATCCGCTTATTATTAATAAAATCATAGAATTCAATCGCATGTGATTGACTATCGTAGATTAAAAGTTCTCCATCATCGATAAAGAGGGCGGTTTCCGAATAGGGCGTTAGTGACTGCAGATCAGATGAAATATAGAAATTTTGATTATGTTTTGCTGCGACAATGGGACTTCCGTTTCGGGCGGCGATCAGATATTCGCTATTCTTTGCAATGGCGACAAAGGCAAAATTTCCCTTCAGCATCCCAACCACTTTTTTAACAGCGTCGGGGAATGAAGAACTCTCCATAAACCGTGCAATCAGTTTGGGAATAATCTCGGTATCGGTTTTGGAGTAAAAAACATCGCCGGGCACATATTC
>JAHIOG010000436.1 GCA_018895675.1 bacterium | reverse complement strand
TTGCTTCCGTTTCTTCTTTAAAATCAGATACTATATCAGTTAATTTTTTTCGAATTTCAATTATTGATTCAGACATCCAAATTGAAACCTCGAAATTGAATGGATTATACAAGACTCTCCTATCTTCCAAAAATGTGATTAAGGATCTTATTTTATCTCTATCTGTTTTCGAGGGATCCCAACTAATCCCAAATATGGGACAACTGATTCCTGTTATTCTATGGATTATTTTAAAACTTTTTTTCATAACCTTCTCTCATACTTTAATACCTAACATTGTCAATAGATGGAAATATTTCCATAATATCAATTCTATTCGGATTTCTTCTTTTGGACAGGGTTGACCTTCTTCATCAATATTTCAACGGGAGTCAGATACTTTTTCTCATTGTTGCACTGCTTACATGACGCAACGATGTTGCCTTTGTTACTTCTGCCGCCTCTTGATACCGGCACGATATGGTCCATGGTCAACTCTTCCTGGGTAAATTGTTTGCGGCAATAGTAGCAGATTCCTTCATTCAATTTATCCTGCCACCACTGGCTTTTACGCAGTTCTTTGGCTCTCGCCCGCTCCCGGGCAATATGTTTTTTATCTTTTTGGAGGGGAATCCAGTCGGTCATGTACCTAAATTAAGATATTATAGCAATTTTCAAAAGTTTTGTTCTATGTAACAATATTCGTAAATACTCAGCTGCAAACATGTCAGGTTAATGTGGTAATAACCTTTGCGAAAGATATTCCAGTGGAATTCTCAGCGGACAGATATAGATATTCACACTTTATATGGAGTTAACTTTCGCAAAGATAGGTTGGAAAAAGCTGGGATAACCTTTGCGAAAGCTATTCTGATGAAGTTCTCAACGGACAGATATAAATATTCACACTTTATGGAGTTAACTTTCGCAAAGATTATCTACATAAAATCCTAAATACCACTCCGCTTTTTTAAAATCATTGGTTAAATATTTTTAGACGATTACACCTGTCAGGTTTATTAGATATTTCCAATTCAGATGGGATTAAATGATTAAACCTGACAGGTGTATTGTGAGAATGACACGCCCCTGCCACTCCCGCTTTTCTCTTTGAGGAATTCACTTTTTTATCTAGAGGAGACGGAAGTGAATGGGAAATAAATCACCCTAATTAGTGTCTGTCCGTAAACTTTGAAACCTTGAGTTAAGTTTGCTTTAACTGACTTGACTTAAGGTTTCAAACTCACTGAAATAAGTCAACTTAACTCAAGACTATCGCCTTAAGTCAAGTTTCCATTTATCGAAAAAACCGACACTCGGTATATTAAATTTCTATGTTACGTAGTAGGGTTAATTTGATCCACCACTCCGATAATTATCGACCTGAGCGGCGCGGTTTCATCCTCTACAATTTGCCTGGCGGAGTTCCCTTCGTCAATAATCAAAACCGTCTCTCCGGCGCCTGCTCCGACCGAGTCAATCGCGATAATGTATTTGCCGGATGGCTCTCCTTCAATTGTCAAACGGTCAACGATAAGTAGTCGCTTGTTGTCGTAGAACTTATGATTAATCGTGGAGACAATTGAACCGCAGACTCGTCCCAGGATCATAATTCCTCCTCGTTTATCAGTTTGACGTCATCGACAATCCCGATAATCGTAGCGTCAACCGGCACAAAAGTAGTTTCTAATGCCATGGCGGCTTCGCGTCCGCCTTCGTAATAAATCAGTTCATCCGGACCCGCCATGCGCGTTGAATCAGCAGCGACAATCGGAGAACCGGAAGGTTTTTTCTGCTTGTCAAGAGGTTTAATTAAAAGCAGTGGAACGCCTTCCAAGCCCTCATATACAATGCAGGGCGTCAGGGTGCCGATTACTTTTCCTAAGAGCATTTAAATCTCTCCGTCTTTCAGCTTTGACAATTCATTTTTTTTAAAAATACTCGTAACGTTAAGCTGTTTCACCATTTCAGAGTGCAAATTCGGGATAAGCGTGTCGTTTAATAAAACCTGCTGATCAGTCAGAACCGCTTTGAAAATTGACAGTGCTTCCTCGACCTCTTCTATTTTTCCATTAAAAATCACAAAAGCTTTTCCTCCAATATCATCGCCCAGTCTTAATTCTATGATATTCACCTGTGCGCCTTTTACAGCGGCGTCCGCCGATTGAATTGCCGCGGCAACGGATGAAGTCTCCGTTATGCCAAACGCCTCTTCAGAACAGCTAATTCGCTTGCCTAAAATTGCATCATTAACCTGGGGATGAACATCCGGGAGAAAAACGCTGTCAATAATTTGATCACCACCGATTGCAATACCTTTTTTAAAAGCCTCTTCGACGGATGCAACGCTTCCGCCGACCAGAATAAGATATTTCCCATCATGAACGGTACCCGACTTCAACACTGAAATAGGAGCGGTTTTAACCATAGCATCGCCGGTCAGGATTCCGGTTGATATTGCTGATAACTCAATTAATGCTAATGCCGGATATTTCTTCATTATACAATCCTGAAATGATCTACAAGAACACAACGTCTCTCTCTGGAAAAACTTCGGGGACCGGTTAATCCTTCCCCGGTGGGACTGGCAATTGAAAATGAACAATATCCTTCACCGCCGAAGCCAAGCCCGGAATATGCGGGACCGTTTTTCACAAAAATACTACAGTTCATTTCCTTTGCCATACGGCTGAGATTATCGAGATTTTTCGAATGCATAACTGCCGAATGACCAAAACCGTGTTCGGCTTCTTTGGCAAGATCAATCGCCGAGTCGGCGTCAGGCATTCTTACAAGCGGCATTACCGGCATCATCTGCTCCGTCCAGACTAAGGGATGTTCCTTTTCAACCGGCGCGATCGCAAGGCGGATATTATCCGATACCAGCAAACTGATTTTAGACAGAATTATCTGCACATTCTTCCCAACCAAAGATTTTTCCATTTTGGCGGGCTTTCCGCGACCATTATTCTGAGCAATAATCACCTTTTCCAGCTGCTGAATCTGCTCCGCTGTTAAAATGATAGCATTATTACGAGCAAGTGCCGATAACAATTGATCAGCAACTGACTCAACTACGAAGACCTCTTTCTCATCCACGCAAATGATATTATTATCCATCGAACCGCCCCTGACAATATCTCTCGCGGCGGCTTCAATATCAGCGCTTTCATCGACAACGACAGGTGGATTGGCCGGTCCGGCGCAAATTGCCCGCTTACCACTGGTCATAGCCGCCTTTACCACGGCTGCGCCACCGGTGACTACTAATAGCCGGACGCCCGGATGCTGCATAAGTTCCTGAGCGCTTTCAACTGTTGGTTCTGAAATAGCTGTCACTAAGTTCATTGGTCCGCCGGCTTCGACAATAACTTTATTAAGTAGTTGAATGTTGTAATTGCTCACATTTTTTGCTGACGGATGAACGTTAAAAACGACGGCATTGCCTGCGGCTATCATTCCAATAGAATTGCAGATAATCGTGGATGTTGGATTTGTCACCGGCGTAATTGCCCCAATAACACCATAGGGCGCCAATTCAATGAGCGTCAAGCCCCGATCGCCGGTGTAAGCCGTTGGTTTCAGGACTTCGGTACCGGGAGTTTTTTTCGCTGCCAGCCGGTTTTTCTGAATTTTATCTTCCACGCGTCCGAGTCCTGTTTCAGAGTGGGCTTTTTTCGCCAGGTCTTCAGCGTGCAGTAACATATTTTTCCGAATGTTTGCAATGATTTCAGCGCGCTTTTCGAGTGTCAGATTCATCAATTGTAATTGCGCTTCCCGAGCAGCTTTTACGGCA
>JAHIOG010000435.1 GCA_018895675.1 bacterium | reverse complement strand
TGAATTTAGAATTTGTAGTCCACGCCGAGTGCGACACCGTATGTTGTTTTCATGTATTTTTCAACAACTGGAATATAGGTTGTGCCGAGGAGGTGAGTGGACGATTTTTCGTCTTCCTGATAGAAAGTATTTAATCCGCCAACATTCACGACCAGGTTCGGTGAAACGGCATAAGCAATACCAAGACCAATTGTATTTGATTTAAGGTCGTAACTCAAGTCGGTCTGATAAGCAGGATTGGCGCCTCCATCAGAATTCGAAAATCCAACACTGGCTTTCAGTTTATCATTGACACAATATTCTACAGCTACACCAACATCATAACCGTTTTCAATATCTTCTTCTCTACCGTCCCAATTTACGCCCGAATTCAAATAGTAATTGAGGTTGAATTCTGCTCTTAATGCAGGCATTACCTTATAAGCAACACCAACCGCCATCATTGCCGGCATGTCAGCATTGGTTTTTTCTCCGTCGGGGAATTGGTAGATCTTTGCTCCTGTAGTTTCATCAAACCCAACCAGGGCCTGTTTGTCAGCGTCTGCTTCATTAACTAGTTCTAATGCTGTTAAGCCCTCATATCTAAAACTAATATCAAGACCATCAAATGGCGTCAGCAAAACGCTGATAATCGGAGTGATGCCAGTGGCTTTTTGGGTCACATCAACTTCCTGATCTGCGAGAAGCGTTGATTTTGCTGTCATTTCCGCTGCAGATGTTCCGGCAGAAGTCGCTGCACCAGTATATGCGTCAATTGCATTACCAACTGTATAACCGGTCGGATCAAGTCCAAATGCAATAAGTCCGTTAATCAGTGAGCTATCTGCATCCATTGCAGCAAGTGGCGTACTGGTAAGTACCTGACCAGCGGTGACTGCAGCATTTAAACCTGTTACTGCACTAGTGGCACCTGTTGCTGCATTAGTGTATTGTGCAGCAGCACCTGTAAAGAAAGTAGTTGCTGGTAATGGAGAACCACCAAGAGTAATCGCAATATCTTTCAAATGCCCAACATACAAATTCGACGCAGAGACATAACGACCACCTAAACCAATTGATACCATATCATTCACTTTATAGCTTATTCCAGCCTGAAAGCCATAATAAATAGATGAACCTTCAAAAGCTACATCAATATCATATGCAGTTACTCCCTGGGCTGCTAATCCAGGTACTAGATCTGAAACCGGCAATTCAAAGGAAGGTAATCCTTCCTCATAATTAGCGCTTCCACCACCACCGATTGGCTCAAAACCGGCCGAAAATGCCAGCTTCCCGGTTTTGTAGGCTAAATAAAAATTAGGAAATAGCGGTGCTTTGACATCTCCGACAAATTCATCAGTATTTAGAAACTGATAATTATTTGTCACGGTCTTTGTCTGAAAAATCGACTGGTTGCTTAGAGATAGGTGCAAACCATCTTCAAGTCTCGTCAATCCAGCCGGATTGAAATAAACCGCGTCAACATCCGTAGATGCATTGCGGTTCAATGTCCGCATATACGCGGCGCTTTGGTTGGTATTCGTTACAATACCACCTGCCATTGCGATACCCATCGCTAAAACGAGTATCAAGAACACAAACATAACTGATCTCATGTTGCTTCTCCTTTGGTTACTTTTTTTTGAGCAAATTTGAAATGTGACAGGTTTTTACTGCCCTCATCCGCTCTACCCTCTCTCTCCTCTAATGAAAAAACAGCAATACATCGACATCACTATTTTCTCATTTATTGCGTTGAATATAAAGATAAATCATAAAAATAAAAATATTTTTTAATTATCGTCATATAGCCGGTATTTTTGCCTCAGTTTTTGAAAATCAGTCATGTCGGATATCCAGATCGGATAGAGTTGTTTTAGATTCCGTCCGGAATCAACCATTACTCGATAAATACTATCCCCAAATAATTGATCTATTACTGAGGGATTTACCCAGTGAAAATGGCGTGGATATAGTTGTGCGATAATTCCCATCAGATAGGGACCGGTTTGACTTGTACGGTAAATTTTACGATTCATGATATTGATTCGAATGCCCGTACATTCCTGACCGATATATTGTGTTGACGTTAAAACATTTTTTTTTGCTTCCGGGTACGAAT
>JAHIOG010000434.1 GCA_018895675.1 bacterium | reverse complement strand
TTATCAAACGACTTGCTGCCATCGAATAAAATTGTCTGATACGGCGCCGCTTTGATTGTGCCTTCGATAACCGCATTTGGCGGATCATTTACAATTACTGTCTGCGTCAGCCGGGCCGTATTAGCAACGAATATGGAATTATCAATAACCAGCAACTTTACCGGATGATTACCGGGTTTTTTAAAATCATGGACAATTCGAATTCCCTCTTCAAATTCACCACCGGCAAAATACCATTTAAATATTAATTCGTCGCCATCCGCATCCGAAGATTCCGTCGCATCGAGAATTAAAGAATTACACTCTGCAAGGGGAATCACTTTGAATTTCGGAAGGGGCAGATGATTTTTCAGCGCCAACCGGGGCGGGTAATCCAGAAACAGTATCTGACCTTTATTATCGGTAATCCAGACCTGAATATTGTTCGTGGCGGCATTATCCTCGATTACTAATGAAGCTTTGCGCCCCTGTTCTTCATTTAGTACCACTATCTTTTTAACTTCAAGACCACCGTCACTGGATTGAGGTACCTTGATGCTCGTGCGAAAATTGGTTTCAAATTTTATAATATTGGGACTGCGAACAAGGTCTGCATCAAAATTATAAATAACGATCGTATCACAATCATCAGGTATTGTAAATGAAATCTGCGTCGCCATCTTAACGTTACTTGCAAGTCGCAATGCCAGTGCAGGTGAATATATCTCGGCGCCGTCGATCTTTTCATTGCGTTTATCATCGGCAGAAATAAACAGCTGGTAGTGATTTCGTCCGGAGCCGCTGATACCATCGACGAGAAGCTGGAAAAGGACCCTGTCCCCCAGTTTTTGCCCCTGAACAGTAGTGAGGGAACCAATCGTCCGCCAACGGTTATCGTAATATTTATCTGCGTCTAAAACCAGATTCACTAATGCCTTATTCACATCAATAGAATCATTAATAGAAAAGACATTCCGGTCAATACTACCCTGTCCAAAAACAAGATAACGAGTTTCTGATTTCTGCCCGGGATTATCAAAACTATCTCCAAGATCGGCATCAAAGATGCGAAAATAGATCTTTCCGGGATAAGCTGCAGGAACATCCACAATAAAGCCAGCCCGATTCAGACTATCACCCTTATCAACTCCCGCGTCAATCCCGGAGGTGATTAAGAAATTCTGATCTATCATCTGGGCATTAATCAGTACGGGAATTAAACAAAACAGTAGAATTTTAAAAAATTTCATACACCTATTCCTTAATAAAAATTTACTCCTGTAGCGGAATATAACATTAGTTCTTTCCAATATCCATCACGACCATTGTCAAATCATCCTCAAAGGTTTTCTTATCCTCACCAACCCACTTCTTGAGAGTATCAACAACCGTATCAATGAAATCTTCCGGCAAAGAATCTTGATTTTCACGGATAAGATCAATAAATCGGAGTTCGTTAAATAATTCACCATCGGGGTTGGCAGCTTCGATTATTCCATCAGTGTACATGACAATCCTGTCACCGTCTTTAATTTTTAATTCTTCTATTGGACAAACTAGCTCAGGCATGAATCCGATAATCATACCTTTTGGCTTGATTCTCAGGATTTCCTTTGTCTTTCTGCGCCAGATCAGTAAGGGACAATGTCCGGCATCGGCAGTTATTAATATCTTTTTCTTCAGATCAAGGTAGACATAGCTGGCTGTCAGAAACTGGTCTTCCATTTTACCGGAAAGCAACCGGTTCATCTCATTTAATACATTCGAAGCCTCGTCACCAATATTGCTCTGCTGGGAAAATGTCACTTTGACCATCGTGCTGATCATCGCCGCCGGAATACCATGTCCGGATACGTCGGCAACAAGAACGCCAACAGTGTGCTCACTTAAAACATGAAAATCATAAAAATCACCGGCAACGCCTTCCATCGGAATATAGCGTGCACCAAAGCCAAGACCTTTCAAATCCGGTCCTCCGACCGGTAAAATCGACTGTTGAATTCGGCTGGCGATTTTGACTTCCGCCTGCATGGCAAATAGTTCTTCTTTTACTCGGACGGCATCCTTTAAACTGACAGCCATTTCCTGGAGTGATTCGCCCAACTGCCCCATTTCATCTTTTGATTTGACCTTTACTTTGACATCAAATTCACCGCCACCGATTTTTTTAGCGATATCAGCCAAATACCTCATTGCGCTGGAGAAAGACTGGGCAAAGAAAACGGAAAAAATAATACATAAAAGAATCGCAATACCGATCCATTTAATAATATCCCGCTTTGCCTGGTAAACCATAGCATATGCCCGGCTATACTTGTCGGCAACAACGATTCCCCACTTGACATATTGTGATATTGTAAAATTTCCCAGATATTTTTCACCATCATAACTGAACTGCTCGATTTGAAAGATGCGCGCCTCTCCGGTTAAGCTATTTTTCACTTTCGTCATGATGGGATACGGCAGAGTATCTCCGGATGTAAACTTGGCATTTTTATTACTGAACACAACCTGTTCATCTTTATTGACAATATACAATTCCCGTGCGCCAATTAATATTTCAGTTGAGATATAATCCAAAATAGTGTTTAGATCAAATACACCCCGAATAACCGCAGTTTGACCGTTTTCCCATTCAACGGGAAATTCGATCGGCAGTAATAGTTTTTGACTATTTTTAAGATATATCGGAGATTTGGTTGAAGATGTTATCTCACCGGTATAGGCTTCACCGGTAAATTGAAACAATTCTGCAACGTTTTCAGGATCTTTACTGTATAATTCCGTAATCAGTTCACTCTTCATAAAGAAGAACGGCTGCTCCATATCCGACATTTTTAACGCCAAAATAACACTTTCATCTATCTGGTTCAATTTTGCATCCATTAACGAATTACGTAATTCATCAGACAGATAGAGATCTTTTTCGAGATAGCCGGCAAGAGAAGTCAGGTTTGTCAGCCAATTACCAATAAAAACTTCATCTACTGTTCGTCTCAATTGATCAATGATCAGGTAATATTCTTCATTTAGAACGCTTTTTAATTCCTCCTCGGCTTTTTGCATTGTGAAGTACTCGGCGATGCTTAGCGGAATCATCGTCACGATAAAAAACGCCAGGAGAAATTTCTTTAATAATGATGGTTTGAGTAGTCTTTTAAATTTCAAAAGAACTATCCCCCATTTTTAATATTTGGCATTATCCGCATTTTATTACGGATAATCCGCCTGATTGCCCAGATAATCCTGGATATTCAATTCCCTGAACCGCAATTTCCCGGAAATGCCGGGAGGAATTACCAGGTTTCCCATATAAGTACCTTTAGAACTCAGACTAAGCATACCGGAAAAAGTCTGTGTCCCTGTGTTAAGCTCTATAATATATTTTCCGTTCCGCGCCAATCCGACACCATCATCCCTGGCAACAACTTTTATCTGTCCCAATTCTCCGCCCTTTACCTGTTCAGGAAAAATTGTAACTGATCGGATCTGCGGTTTTTCCGTGTCACGAAAAATTTCAACTTCGGTAAGCGTCTGATTTCCGGCTTCGTCCTCTGCTATCATTTCGAAAAAATTATCACCTTCCGCCAGATCAATCGAATATACAAAGCGATTTTGAGTAACCGTAATATTCCGGTTGTTAACGATTAAATTACATTTTTCGCTGACATATCCGGATAGATCGAAGGTCACTTCGTTTGTAAAAGATGGAATATCTCCCAGAGAAATATCCGGAGGATCGAGATCAACAATAATCGTAACCGTTAGTGATTGTGTATTCCCTTTTTGAGACTTCGCATTTATTGTTACCTGATTGCTGCCTTTCCGCAGCGACACAATGTGATTGAATTTATAATCAACAAGATTAATAGGTTGACCGTTTATTGTTATTTCAGTACCCGGTTTGGTCGATCCGGTTATGGCATGCTCTTGCGAATTTGTCGTAATTGTTGTATTTCCATCCAGGTAAATCAATTTATCATCAGCATTATAAAAAACGGTCTTTTTCACTTCTGAAATATTGCCGGCGAGGTCCTCAGCATGAATAAGTATATCGTTTTTACCGGAAATAAGTTTGACAGAATGTGAGAATCGCCCCTGTGGATCAACCGCAACCGAATCTGTATTTATCATCAATAATGCTGAAAGTTCTGCAACTCCTGTGATAGATATTCGATCTTGATAAACACTCTCATCATCCTTTGGCGTCTCGACTAACAAGTATGGCGGTGTTATATCCTTATCGATGTAGAATTTCACCGTGCTTGAGAATGGTCCGGTAAAATTTTCATTATCAATAGATGCGATTTGTAAATAAAAAACACCGGTTGAATTTGAGTTC
>JAHIOG010000433.1 GCA_018895675.1 bacterium | reverse complement strand
TGATGCTATCGGTGAGCCTGAAAACTCTGATAAAATCATTGAAGATATGACCTTACGGCGTAAAAATACGGTTCTTGTTGGCAATCCAATATTTGATTTTGCAGAATGGGATCAATTTGAAAAGGATAATATTGAAGGTCTGGGAACGCATTCGACCAATCCTTATGCGCCGGCGATCAGTGATATTACCGTTTCTCCGGAATTTATTGAATCCGGAAATGAGATTGAAATAAGCGCGGTAATTACGCCGGTTGTTGGCAGCATAAGTACTGTTACGATAAAATATGGAGCAGATGACAATCTTGTGAACAGTGTTGATTGCTGGCTGGAAAACCCTACTACAAATCTGTGGCTCGGGAATCTTGGATCACAACCCGGAAACAGTAAAATCAGTTATAAAATTGTAGCAACCGATGATTCCGGCAATAGCGGCGAGTCTCAGGTTTCTTCATTCTTAGTAGCGAGCCAGCAGACTACGGATATTAGTTATATCCACGAAAACATTGAAACGCTTACAGGTTCGATTGTTACAATTCGAGGAATTATGACAATCGGCGCAGGAGTTTTGCGAGATGATAGAACTTCTGCCTATATTCAGGACACATCGGGTAAAGGTTTGAATCTCTATCATTCCCAACTTTTTACGGATATGAATAGAGGCGACGAGATTCGAGCAGTTGGCTATGTTGAAAAGTATTACAGTACTATCGAAGTTAAAGATTTTATTTATGAAAGAATATCTACAGGCAATGCATTGCCTGCTACTCAGACTATTTCAATTACTGAAGCAAACAGTGGCGCATGGGAAGGCACTTTAGTTAAATTTTATGGAAAGATTACGGAAATAGTAGCTGTCGGCGCCGGAAATAAAATAACGGTATCCGATGATAACTCCAATACAACCGTTGTTATGATCTGGGGAACAACAGGAATAGACATAAACAACTATTCGGTTGATAATTCCTACTGGTTCAGAGGAGTTGAAAGTAAATATAATGACGTAGCTCAGTTGCTTGTCGGTTATTCCGAGGATATTGGTGATGAGGTGGCAATTGATGAAAAGGTTGCGTTAAGCGCTGTTTTTAAATTAAATCCCGCCTATCCCAATCCTTTTAACCCGTCTACAAATATACATTGGCAGATGGATAAGAGTTGCGATTATGAATTGGCAGCCTTTAATATTTTGGGGCAAAAAGTGGATGTGATTAGCGGAGGCTTTGGTCTTGCCGGCTTCTACACGAAAACATGGAATGCAAATAACTTTCCCACCGGAGTCTATTTTATTCAATTGATTTCAGAAAACCGAAAATTAACCCAAAAAGTAATATTGTTAAAATAACTTATGAAAAAACGAATATATATACTGCTTGTTTTTCTTTTGCCATTAGTCGCCTTTGCGGAACTCAACCATCTTATAATAACTGAGATAGCACTGCAACCCGGTAATGGGGAATATATTCAAATATATAATCCAACGAGAGCGGAGATTGATTTGACCAATTATTATCTGACAGATGCAACTGACGCTGCAAACGGAAAGTACTATTATAACTTACCTGGCGGAACAAATTATCATAGCGGCACAGGTTCGGATTTTACGGCGCGATTTCCGCAAGGATCTAAAATTCCGGCAGGTGCTTCGATAATTATCGCAATGGCGACGGCTATAAATTATAATAGTCAATATGATTCTAATCCTGATCTTTCAATAAAGGATGATTTTCTAAATGCTATAGATAGAATTTTATCAATCGGCGGAGCGCCCTATTACCTGGATAACGCCAGTGAAACACTGGTGCTTTTTTACTGGGATGGCGTTTCATCTGCCGTAAAAGACGTTGATTATCTGATCTGGGGCGACAGGCAGCATGCTATTGACAAAAGCGGAGTTGCCGGATATTTTGATGATACGCCAATTGATCAGCAGGAATTTATGCCGGTTCATATAGATGGTGAAAAACTTCAGCGGATAAGCGGCGAAGGCGATGAGGCTCAAACCGGCGGTAACGGTATTACCGGTCATGATGAGACCAGCGAGAAATTTAGCCAGACCTGGCAAATTGTGTCTGTTGGAAACAGGAAGCCAGAGATCAGCAGCATTACTATTACCCCGAAAAATCCAATCAGTGAAGATAAAATTCAGTTTACCGCCAGAGTTACCGATGACGGACAGGTTACAGTTGTAAATTTAATATGGTATTTTAACGGAGATGATAAACATACTGAACCGATGACAGATGCAGGGAATGATTATTATACGACTGCAGAGATCGGGCATTTTGAAGTTGTAGATACTCTTTTTTATTATGTTTATGCAGAAGATGAAACCGGCTTGAATGATTCTTCAATAATCTATTCTGTGGTTTTGGAAGAGCCGGAACCTGAGATCACTATTGCCTATATCCGTGAAAACTGGAGTGACTGGGAAGGACAAACCGTTACTCTTCGAGGAGTTGTGACTATCGGATCGAATATTCTCCGTACCGACCGAACATCGGCTTACTTTCAGGATGCTTCCGGTAAAGGATTAAATTTGTATGACGGCGCT
>JAHIOG010000432.1 GCA_018895675.1 bacterium | reverse complement strand
TTTTACCGCCCAGCGATTTCCGAATCTTTTACTTAAATTAAATGTTTGTAGAATCAACTAACCACCCTTAAAGCGGTTGAAAATTTAATGCCGGCAAGTGAAGAATTCAATAGAAGGTTGATGATTTATTGCATCCGAATAAATATACTATTATCGGCAATCGATCACAATGCGAGTAACAGCATTTTCAGGATGAACAGGATAAAATAACATTGAATAAGAATTAAAGGTGTAAGCGTTCACGGAACGTTGTAATTAGAAATTGGAAATTGGAAATTTGGCCTTGATGCTTTTGTACTGTTGATGAACGCATTCAATTTTGGGCCGAGTTTCTCAACTATTGCTTTGTATTCTGCCGCGTTTGACTCAGATAAAACTTTTCTTCTGATGAGTTTTCGCAACCATAATTTGGTCTCTTCAGTCGTGCCAGACCATATCTGATAACGCTTCTGCCGGTTTGTGCTAAAGGCATGCCTTCCCCGAAGGGGATCCTTTGGATCTGCATAAACATCCAACTCGTAAACTCGTTTCATCCCTGCCTGTCCGGTAGCCGCCGGACGCAGACAGGTCTCCTAAATTTCTACTTTCCAATTTCCCCAAAGGGGTGCCTTCGGCACAAGTTTCAAGCCGTAAACGGCTACCTAAAGGTTTAACAATTGCCTACGGAGCGCAACCCCGTAGCCAGAAAAATACTAAGTGTTCTCTATTTCTATTAAAGCCACAGCTGACGATCAAGACTGCGATACTGGATGGCTTCGGCTAAATGTTCCGGCCGGATTTCAGCAATGCCCCCCAAATCCGCAATTGTGCGGGATACTTTCAAAATACGGTCATACGCACGCGCGCTGAGACCCAATTTTGAAATAGCGTTATGCAGCAAAGTCTCTCCTGTCTTGTCAATTCTACAAAATCTACGAATCAGCTTCGTCTCCATATCCGCATTAGCATATATTCCCTGGAAATCTTTAAAACGGGCAGATTGTATCTTCCTTGCAGCCTGGACGCGTTCACGTATTCTCTCTGATCGCTCGCCCAGATTTTTATTAGCCAGATCAGATAGTTTAACCGCCGGGACTTCGATATGAATATCAATTCGATCCAATAATGGTCCGGAAATTCTGGACATATATTTCTGAATTTGCGCCGGCGAACATGCGCATTCATTATTCGGATCCGTACTGTACCCGCAAGGACATGGATTCATGGCGCCAACAAGAATAAAATTCGACGGATAGGATAAAGACATTTGTGCCCGGCTGATTGTAACCATACCGTTCTCCATTGGTTGGCGAAGCACTTCCAGAACATTTTTCTTGAATTCCGGCAGCTCATCCAAAAACAAAACTCCGTGGTGACCAAGGCTCACCTCTCCGGGGCGTGGAATCTTTCCACCGCCAACCAAAGCAGCATCCGAAATTGTATGATGAGGAGAGCGAAAAGGTCGGGTGGCGATAATGCCCTCCCCTGGCGGCACCAGACCCGCAACAGAATGAATTTTTGTTGTTTCCAGCGCTTCTTCAAGCGTCAGATTGGGTAATATCGACGGAAAGCGTTTGGCGAGCATGGTTTTTCCGGAGCCCGGAGGACCGATCATGATAATATTATGTGAGCCGGCAGCCGCCACTTCCAGCGCCCGCTTGGCATGTTCTTGCCCCTTTACATCAGCATAATCCAAGTCATATTGCCGTCTTTCCTCAAAAAGGTCTTGTACGTTTACGCTAACCTGAGCAGGCACAAAATTACCATTTAAAAAACCAATGGCTTCCTGTAAGGATTTTACACCGATTACGGAAAGACCACCTGCTATTGCGGCTTCTCTGGCATTATCCTCCGGCAAAATAATTCCTTTTATACCGGAGTCATTTATTGATACCGAGATAGGCAGCGTACCTTTTATCCCCCGCAATGAACCATCAAGCGATAATTCTCCGAGGATGACATAATCGTTCAGCAAATCAGGTGATAATATTTTTGCCGCGCTTAGAATTCCTATGGCAATCGGCAGGTCAAAGGCGCTTCCCTCTTTCCGGATATCCGCCGGCGCCAGGTTTATCACAACCTTATTACTGGGAATATAATATCCTGCGTTTTTAATTGCAGATGTGACCCGTTCCTTGCTTTCTTTAACGGCGCCTTCCGGCAATCCGACAGTTATAAAACGCGGTAGTTCTGCTCGACTGAGATTACATTCCACGTTAACAACATAGGCGTCAATACCTAATACAGCGGCGCTCTTGACAAGCGAAAATCCAGGCATAATGTGTCGTCCTCTTCTGTTTACAAAATGTTCTATGAATATATCGGTTTTTTAAATTTGTTCCAACCGATAAATCAGAACCCCTATTGTTTAAACCCAAATCGCCTAACTATGATATTGCCGATCGGCGAGTGAATCTGAACATTAGCCGAGCGGCTAAGGAATTAGGAATACAACGACCCAATTTATCGCGCAAACTAAAATCTCCGGGTATAGAGAGCTCTATAGAGAAAAAATTATTTTAGAGATTCGAACTCAGCGATCTCCTTTTCAATTCGCCCGCAGATATTATCCCGATGAGATTTTGCCGCTAATTTAACAGCATTTGTGATCGCCTTGGCTTTTGAACGTCCATGCGCTTTTATCACAATTTCTTTAAATCCAAGCAGCGGCGCGCCGCCGTATTCGGAGTAATCGATCAGTTCTTTTAGCTGTCGAATGCCGCTTGAAAGGGCAATAAGCCCGATTCGCCAAAGAAACCGGCGCTTGAAGGCATATCGACCAAGCTGGGAAACCGTCTCGGCAATTCCTTCCATGGTTTTAGTAACTATATTTCCGACATATCCTTCGGTAATGACAACATCCGAAAGTCCCCGCATGACATCATTGCCCTCGATATTACCTATAAAATTCACGCCCGGAAGTTCATCAAGAATTTTATAAACCCGCGAAAGTATTTTACCGCCTTTGTACGATTCTTTGCCAACATTCAAGAGCGCCACGGTTGGATCCTTTATTCCTTTAATATCAGATGCATAAATCTTTCCCATTAACGCAAACTTAACCATGTCTTCTGCAGAACAGTGAATATTGGCGCCGATGTCCAGTAATAGCGAAAAATGATCCTTACGCTTTTGTGCGTTTCTCGTTGGATAAACAGTGGCTATAGCTGTTTTTCGAATCCCTGCGATACGGGGGATATTTAATGAAGCAGACAGCACATACGCTCCAGTATTTCCCGCCGATACTAATCCCTGCGCTCGTCCAGCGGAACATAATTTTGCCGCCAGTATCATTGACGCCTCCGGCTTCCGACGAATAGCCTCGTGTGGTACGTCTTCCATTGTTATCATATCATCCGTATGAACGATTTCAAGTTGTTCAGGGCGATATTCTACTTTTTCCAATATAGCCTTTATGCGATTTTCATCGCCAACCAGAATAACATTCACCGGTGATTCAACTGTGGCTTCAGCAGCGCCTTTAACAATTTCGCCAGGTGCATTATCACCACCCATCGCATCAATAGCAATAACAGTCTTTTCGTTCATCTCGATAGTTTTATCCATCTGTAAATATACGCCTTTTATCGAATCATAAAAATTTATTTTGATATAAGCGCCAGCAGGTTTCGTCTAAACCGATCAAAGCGCAGACGTTTAACCAAACTGTTTGTAAAAAGATCTTTAAATTCTTCTTCTGTAATTTCCAGCCATTTATTTAAGGACCTTTCAATAATCGAAAGCCGATCAATATACCGCGTTTCACCTGTATTTTTTCTCCACTTTTGGTTCCACGGACAACTTTCCTGACAGACGTCGCAGCCGAACAACCAATTATTCAACAATTGCTCTTCTCCGCTTGTAAAATCGCCCTGCTTCTCTATTGTTAAATAGGAAATGCATTTCCGGGAGTCTATCAACCCCGGCTCTATAATTGCGCCGGTTGGGCAGGCTTCTATACATTTCGTGCAATTGCCACACAATTGTTTGATTTCTTTCGATTGTTTTGCCGGAATATTTAAGATCAGAACACCAAGAAAACAATAGGACCCGACGTCTTTTACTATCAAAGACGAATTTTTCCCAATCCAGCCCAATCCTGCCTGAGCAGCAAAAGCTCTTTCAAGTACCGGTCCGGTATCGATGTACACTTTACCAATAATCCCGGGTTCCATCTCCTCCAAAGCAGATAATATATTGAGAAGTTTCTTTTTAACTATTTCATGATAATCGCTGCCAAGAGCATATCGGGAAATCCGGGGGTTATGCAAAGGAACATCAATATGATTAAAATAATTATCTGCCACCGTAAGTACCGATTTTACCCAGGGAAATCTTTCTCGAATATCCAATCTCTGTTCGATATTTCGTTCCATCCATTGCATGTCGGCTTGATATCCGGCATTTATCCATTTCTTAAAATGCATTATATGAGCAGATTTCAATACCGGATCCGAAAACCCATACGCCGCAAAACCCTCTTTAAATACAATCGTGCGTATCTGCTCAGCGCTAATCATAACCAAATATACAAACCACCGCTATTAAAATCTGTTTATCAAAGATTCAATTTGTATAAAATCCCGTAAAAAGGTTATATTTCGCAAGAGAAATGGAGGTTTAATGGGCGATTTAAGCGAACTTTTCCGCAACGAGCAAAAAACAGAACCGAAAACAGAACCAAAGAGCGAAACAAAACCTTCAGATGGAAAGAAAAAAGTTCTTTTCATATGTACTGGTAACTCTGTCCGCAGTCAGATGGCCGAAGCATTATTGAAAGCTCGCGCCGGAGATATATTTGATGTTCACAGCGCCGGTATAACTCCCGCCGGAGTACATCGTCTCACCAAACAGGTGATGGCGGAAATCGGTATTTCCATGGAGGGGCATCAATCAATCCATATAAACGAATATGCCGACACAGAATTTGACTATGTGATTCCGCTCTGTGAAGTTGCCGCTTTAAGCTGTCCCGATTTCCCCGGTGAATTTAAACGAATCAACTGGTATATTGACGATCCCATACGCATTCTCGGTGATGAGGAACGTAAATTGATGGCGTTTCGAATTACAAGGAATATTTTAAAACAAAAAGTGAAAACGTTTATAAGCGAAAACAGATAATGAAAAAGCCCTTAAAAACAGGGCTTTTCTGCAATATTTATCGTCATTTCTTCCGCAAGTTCCACAATTTTCCACAAAGATCTTCCAATACATCTCCGAGTCTTTCATCTCTGGCGGTGGTTATATCTTTTTCATTCTGCAGCACGACATACGGCACTTTATGTCCTTTAATTGTGATAAATTCCGGATCGTCTCCCTTAAATGCTTCCCAGTCAACCTCGCCATATAAACGTTTTAGTTTTTCATCGGGAAGACCGTGTTCCAGAATACTGTCCGGGCGATCGGGATTAAAACGTTTCCTGTTTTTACGCAAGGATTCATCAAATGATACTTCAATGTAAAAAATAGCCGCTTTTTTTAAAATCTCATCGGACAAATACTTGTAGGCTTCAACGTATCCACCGTGCTCGGAACCCCGGGAAAATTCTACCAGAGAGGTAAAATCCTCATGATACTTATCGTTATCCAGTAACTTCTTGCTGTATTCCATGGAAATTCTTTCAATCAGAAGATGCCATTGATATTCATGCAGAAAGTATCCTTCTTTATCCGTATGCATCCTTGGTTTTTGCATGATCTTTTCCAGAATCGCATCCTCCTCAAACCAGGTCCACAGCATGGGAAAATCATCAATTTCATTCAATTTCCCAATATGAAAACGTCGAATGCGTTCATCGACAGGGGTGTTTTTTAAATAATCAATTACCTCTGACTTGCCCGATCCGGGACGTCCGTTTAGAATAATGATATCAAAATGATTTTTGCACATTATGGCCTCTTATTTATAATCACTGTTTATCTGGATTCGTTCATTGCCAGTTCCAGCGAACGTTTTTTCTCAGCCACCGCAATAAAGGACACTGCGGTTAAAATAAATATCAGGGAAATCCAATCCACCATTATTGGCTTTTTGCCGCTAAAAGCCAGCCAGAAAATGAGAGTCGAAACCGTCCCGGCAATTAAGGATGTCAAGCGGTTTACAAGTCCGGCAAAAGTAGCGGTTCTGCCCCTGAACATGAAGATGAAAACCGAGAAAAACGCTACGACGCCAAAAGCTGTGCCGAAGATCATCGCCCAATACCACCAACCCGCAATGGGATGAAAAAAAGAATTTGCAAAAGGTGTGATTCGCTCTCCGGACCAACCTGTTGTTCTTACCATCGTTAAAAGAATAATCGTGATAAGATAGAGAGTCGTTGTGGATGTAATTTGCTCTATTGCAAAGAAGCCCTTATTATTAAATTTTGCGTTTTTCGGTCGAGTGTTTTTATAATAATTCATTATATAAATACGGATGGCGTAGGCAATGATGTAGGAGATAAAGATAATCATTACCGGAAGCGACGTAAATGGATTTGCCTTGCCATTGCCCGAACTGCTTAACACATTGATGCTGATAGCCAACAGGGCAAATACAATAGAAATATTTTCTTCTTTGTAAACTTTTTTATGCAGAATTCCCTGCCTGATCTGAATGGCGTCAACGATGCGTCCAATTACAATAACGGCGCCACGCATTATTACCATCGCAACCATAACGGAAATTGCTTCAAAGGAATACATTAGGGTAGTGGTCGGAATAACTATAGCAGTGCAAATTCCGGATGGAATAATATATAAAAATTCTGAGGGAAAGGAAATCTTGCCCAAGGTAATTCGTTTTACGGACTCCATCCTATACCATTTGAGAAAAAGCACTACTGAAGTAGCAAGCAGGGTGCTGCTGGCTGTGCTGTAAAACAGATATTCCATTCCATTCATGCCCGGGCGTCCAATTCCCGTCGATAAGAAAAACTTGACGCTTAGACCGGTAATAATATAGAAAATAAAATAACCGATACAGAGCTGGATGAGTCTGCCGGTGCTACCTTCATCTGTTCTCCACATAATATTCCCTTAAATAATACCTAAAAATACCCACTGACGTTAACGCAAAATGATCTAAGATGCAACCGGTTAATTCATACATATGAATACACCAAACAAAAAAGATCTCTAGGTTCCTTAATAATGCCGTCGGATAAAAATAAGCCTGAAAAATTATCAATCCTTGAAAATCAATCTTTATTTTTATTACTTTTATTCATATCTTAGCCTTTATGGAAACAATAGACATATCAATCGACAAAAGACGGCACCCTAAGGTTAAAAAAGGGCTAACAATAAGAAACATCCTGAAACAGTATAACAGAGATAAGCCCTATCTTGAATATTTGGCAATTAAAAACAACACATTTGCCTCATTAAACGAAAGGATTAATGAAAATGCAGTCATCGGAACGATACAGAACTTCCACGACTCTTCACGCCGGGCCTATGAAAACGCCGCAATCTGTATTCTTCAGTACACCGTCAAGAAGAAGCTGCCAGAAAGAAAATTACGGGTTCTTCACAGTATGTGCGACGGCGTA
>JAHIOG010000431.1 GCA_018895675.1 bacterium | reverse complement strand
CAATTTGAAATGATTATTAAAGATCACTTATAATTAAAAGCCTGAATTATTACCGCCATATATAATTACTCATTCAGAAAAATATTATGTGTAAAATTACACACATTTGTCCAATAAATTACCCCTGAAAAATTGCTGATTCATCGGGAGGAGACGGAAGTGAATGGTTGGGATTCTTTTCAAATATTAACCACTCCTGTCTGCCGCCAGGCAGGCAATTCATTGAGTAGAACTAACACACTGTACGACGCACACCGAAATTATTCGGAATATCCTTCAAGTACTCGATATAAAATCGCAGATATAATCACCAATCTCTTCGGTTCCCATAATGCCGCCTATATCGATCGTGACCCAATGCTGTTCAAAATTATTCTCGATAGCCCGATCTAACACTTCTGTTTCCGTCAATAATGATAATTCTTCCAGAATATATCGAAACGCTAAAATAGCACCTAATGGATTCGCGGTATTGTGTCCTGCTAATTTATGTGATGCACTTTGCATTATCCGGTAAAGAGAAATGACATTTGGATTCACTTCAACAGACATTGCTAATCCAAACCCGCCGGTAATTACTGTTGACAGCGTGGATAACAAATCTCCATACATACTTGTCGTTAAAATTACATCAAATTTATCCGGATTATTTATTATCTCTTTAATTGCAGTGTTAATAAGCATATAATTAACCGAAATATCCGGATATTCCGGCACAATACCTTCTATAACGGATCGCCAGAGTTGATGATTAACGGGAAATAGCGTACTGCGATCGATGAAACTGATTTGCTTTCTTCCCTTCTTTATTACGAACTCAAAGGAACCCCGAATAAACTGCTCAACATTTTTTCGTGTAAAAACAGAGGAATGCAGTACTAATTCAGTATCTTTATCTTTATTAATGTAATTTTCCAACGGAGCGGCATAACCTTCCGTATTTTCTTTGATTATCAGGAAATCTGTCTTTTTCACTTCAGTATCTTTCACTGAAGAGAGCCAGTTTCTGTATAGTTTTACGGGCTGAATATTCAGAAACAAGTTCAACTGGTGTCTAAAGCCTAAAACAATTTCCTTAGCATTTTTCATATTGGGAATTTTCGGATCTCCTAATGGTCCCAAAAGAATAACATCATAATTTTTCGAAAGCTGTTCGACAAATTCAGACGGGAGCGATATTCCGGACTTCAGGTAATAATCAGCTCCATACGGAAATTTAGTTATCTCGATGCCGGAATTGTATTTAGAATTAAACAAGTTTGCAATTTTATCAACTTGTGCAATCAAATCAGGTCCGACGCCGTCCCCATCAATGATCGCTATACGATTCGGCTTCATTGCTATTCCTCTTATACCCTATTACGTAACTTACAAATTCACCACACAGTACGTTGTGTATGTAAATTACTTCTGGGTTTATATATTGTTTAAAGTTTTTCAAATGACGTTATAGGATTAATATCGGTCATAAATATTTTCATAATAAGGCGTTAAAAGCCTATAATCACCGAAACCGGTTTCATCAACGAAAACAAACGTCCGGTTAATTTCATAATAATACCATATTTCGTAAGGTTTTGATTGGATTTCAAAAGGATGGCGTTCGATATCGTTTGGTGGACCAAACAATATAAATACCATTCCCATATCAGTCTTCCATCCATCCATAAAACCGGAGAAATGTTCGTTTGAGTATTGAATGCGTTTATAATACTCGTTCATAATTTCATTTTCTGTCGTGGCAGGCGATGGATCCCGCTGTTTCCAGAATTTAATAAATTTCTCTTTCTTTTCTTTTGGTTTGGATTTTTGCAGGTCTTTGATAACTTTTGTGTTGGTGATATATTTCAATTGTTCAATTGCATCGTCGAGGTTATCGATGAGTTTAGACATACCGAGCCAGCGTAATTGAAAGACCCGCTCGCTTATGATCTGATCCTCTCCGATATTTATTGTGATGGAAATACGGTATTTGGCAAAACCCAATTTTGATTTGTTTATTTCCAGCTGTTTTTTCGAGATTCCATTTACAAAAGTATCTTCTTTAGTTGCAGATAATAGTTCTTTTTTATCCATATCAAAAATGGAATACTTAATGCTACCCAATCCACCTTCGGATAAGACATCGAACGATACGGTAAATTCCGGTTTACGATCTGTTATAGTGCCTTCCACCGATGTAATATCTTCAGTTTCCCCAGCTTTATTTTTAATTTTTTGTTCGATAATATTAATATTACTCAGCGTGATTGCTTTTTCGTAAAAATGGCTGACGTCAATTTTCTTTTTACGAAAACTGCTCTTTTTAGTGTCCAGGTCAAGCACGCCAATCGTAAGCAGAAATTTGTCAGGCAATACTTTAAATTCGACTTTATTCACATCGAACAATTCCCGGGAGTTTGTTTCATTATAAGATTCAGTGTTCAATTCCTGCCGCCAAATCCTTGACGCAACTTTGGCGTCGTCTTCACTTAATAGTAATATGGAAATTTCGTATCGACCGGTAAATTTCCGATCTTTTTTAATAAACTGAATAGCGTCAAAAGGAACTTTGGTAATAACTTCAAGTCGTATTGAATCCCTGCTTATCATTGGATAGGTAATAGCTTCATAATAGAAGAAAGGTATATCTGATTTCTCATTATATTTTGGTTTGTTATCGTCTTTAGCAAATCCGACTTCTAACATTGCTAACATTATCAGCGATAATGTGTAGATTTTAATTCGCATAGCGCCTCCATTGGTACTTGGTGAGTCCATTATCGGTTCCGAACCATACTTGCTCACCATCAATTAGAATTTTATATATCAAATTACCTGCCAATCCATCTGACATTGTGTAATGTTCGGTATAAAAATCATCGATACGCACTAAAAATGCCCCATTATCCGTACCAACCCATAAATATTTTTTATCAACGGACATATCAAAAATATAAGAGTTGGTCGCAGGAATGACCTGGGTAATCGAAGTAAATATTTTTTTTGCATGATGATACATCAATAATCCGCCATACCGGGAAAAGATCGTTACCGAATCGTTTGATGCTATGGAATTCACATTCGATGCAACTGCTTCATCAATATCAATTCTTTCCCCAAACATATCGTAATGTTCGACATTATGAGTTAATTTGTCAATGGAATATAGACCATTATCTGTTCCTATCCAGATAATATCCTTTGAACAAAGAACCTTATATATTTTCATTTTTTGTCTGTCGCGTGTCAGATAAACTCTTTTAATGGCGTAAGAAGGCAGCTTAATCTTATTAAGCCCAAGTGGCGTTCCTATCCAGGCAAGCGTGTCTTCCAGGGCGATTGTCCATACAATCTCATCTTGCAGCCCTTTTGTCATGGAATACCGTTTCCAAAAGTGCTTATGATAATTATAAATCGACAGTCCCTGATCAGTGCCAATCCACAGCCGCTTATCATTATATGCGATATCATTTACTATTTCAGATGCTAATTCGGGAATTAATTCAGTTTCTAAGTATTCCCAGCTGTCATTATCGAGATCATAGACAGAAATTCCGGATCGGTTAAATAGTGTTTGTAAAATTTTAGAACTACTTCCCATCCAAAGTCTGTCTTCGGAGAGAGTTAAGGCATTTATAGAATTTTGCAGCGGACCTTTAGAATAGACAGTCATGTTTTTTACATTCATATCACCTTCAAATAGACCTAAACCCCAGGCGCCACCGTAAAGATCGAGATTGAAATCAGAATAAAATACACTCACTGAATATGCACGGAAATCATCATCATAGATCAAGCCATCGGCTTCAAACCGGTATGGGAGATTAATGGCGAATTTATGCAATGATGGTAACGGATCAATTCTGCTGGGAGCCCATTCGATTAAATCAGACTGTCCGTTAGAAGCACCGGAATAAAATCCCAGAGTTTTGCTGATTGATATTATATCACCTTTCGATGTCTGCAGCCATATATAAGAATTATCCATTCCCAAGCGAATAATTGACTCAGTATCAGGAATATGGATTTGATCGTTGGAAATATTTTCCCACTTTTCCGCCGAAGGATTTAAATAACTCACACCTAAACTGTGAGCAGTCCAGATATAATTCGTTGATGGATCAAATAAAACGGCTGTCACAAAATCATCCGCCATTCCATCACTGCTTGTATAAGGTTCTTCCCAGTATCGTCCGTATTTATGATATGGAATCACGCCACCGCTTGTGCCGTAATATATATACTCGTAACCATCACTCAGGCTCGTTGGAAAATTACAATTTTTATAGCTGATCCAATCATCCAGATTATATATTCTGACAGGCGCTGTAAATTCATCGTTAGCGAAGGTTTGTCCGCTAAAAACTAACAGAAATGATATGATTATAGTGTATAAGTGTCGCATATAAATAAATCTTTTAAATTCAACAGAACATCCCCCTTTTTATTCCCCCTTTCCTAAGGGGTAATTTTTAATATTCCCCTCTAAAAAGTTGAACGAAGAGAAATCCCGATCTTCGGGGAGGAGTGTCCGGCAGCTGCCGGACGGGGTGTGTTACTCTTCACCAAAGGAATGATCTCTTTCAT
>JAHIOG010000430.1 GCA_018895675.1 bacterium | reverse complement strand
GGAAATTCTGAAAAGCGGTCAGGAAGTGGAACTCTGGCGCAGTTATATTTCCGGCGCAATCTTACTCGGAATAGCGCCCTGTACCGCCATGGTATTGATGTGGAGTTATCTGGCAAAAGGCAATGACGGCTTAACGCTGGTAATGGTGGCAATCAATTCGCTGACTATGCTTGTGCTTTACGCTCCCCTGGGCGGCTTTCTGCTCGGTGTTAATGCCATGCCGATTCCCTGGCAAACAATTCTGCTTTCAGTGGGTATTTACGTCGCATTGCCGTTAATTACCGGCTATTTTTCCCGTAAGTGGATCATAAACAGAAAAGGCATTGAATGGTTTAACACCAGGTTTTTACATTTTCTGACTCCTGTCAGCATTATCGCACTGCTTGCTACGTTAATCCTATTATTTTCATTTAAAGGAGAGATAATCGTACAGAATCCTTTAGTAATATTTTGGATAGCCGTTCCTCTTTTCTTTCAGACAGTTATTATTTTCAGTTTAGGGTTCTTCCTGCTCTCCAGAATATTGAAACTATCGTATCACGATGCGGCGCCGGCTTCCATGATCGGCGCTTCTAATCATTTTGAGGTTGCCATCGCAACAGCCACAATGCTGTTCGGACTATCATCAGGAGCCGCTTTGGCAACTGTAGTTGGGGTTCTGATCGAAGTCCCGGTTATGTTGATGCTGGTCTCCGTATGTAAACGATATTGTTATTTATTCCGCAAATGCGATCTGAATCTACCACAGTGTAATAAATAATCAGTAGTCTATTTATTCTTTTTTATAGTGCTATATATTAGATTGAAACTTGAGATTAATCGGACAGTGCTGCGACAATATCGCTCAGCTCCGCCCGATAAATCACCCGGCAATATTAAGCCTAACAAAATATATCCCCGAGAATCAACAGCAGCTACCACCAAATCTGTTCCCCGTTTTTATCAATAGTGAAAATTCTCTCTTCTTTCCTCGAATTTTCAGCCAATAACCAATACAGAGCATTTCTTGGCAGGTTTGTAAAATTAAGGCCGCCGTGTGACGCTTTTTGTTTGCCAACGGATATCCATTTATCATTCCAATAAAATAATTCATACCCTAAGCCCGGTTCAAAATATGCCTTCATAATATTATATGCCTTCATAATATTATCGGTCGCATTTTTCGTAATTCTTTTTGTTGTCGAAAAAAGTTTTGCAGAAATCAGATTTAATGTATCGGGTTTTAAAAATATCAGATTGCCTGTTTCTGTTAAAATAAACGCTTTCCCGGTCGGAACTATTTTTTCATTAACATAATATGCCGGCAGGTAAGCAATATCCAGCCCCATATCGGTAAACTTTACCTCATGAACATCCGATATTCTGCTCCAGTGGATGGCTTTCCACTCCCCGGTATTAAAAACGCAGATGTAGGCAAAATTTGTACTATCTGGAATCTCCTTTTCCAGTTTTATATTTACATCGGCAACCTCAATATAGTCGTCAGTTACATCCACAATATTATTTCTGTTTATGTAAGGCGGAACTTTTTCCCATTCTTCTTTAATTTCAGCCAGGCTGCTCGCCTGCCTGGCAAAGGTTTTACGATAGACTTTTGCCTTAGTCTGATTTAATTTATATTCGCCGGGGTTGGCTTCTCCTCCCATAAAAATGATAACATCGCCACTTTTATCAATTATTGCATTCCAGGCGTGATTATTTCCCGTTTTCGCCCAGTAAGGCGTGAAGTCGCTCATAACCGGAATCCCCATAGAGCGCATGGCATACAGGGCAAGATTGGTCATATCTTCACACCGCCCCTTTTCGTTTTTAAGCATCTCAGCTAATCCCTGATCAGTGGATTGCCGATAGAATCTCGGATCAAATGAAAACCATGATTTTATATCGTTATTGATAAGAATTGCGGCTTCAACCGGATCGCCGTCATTTTTTACGGAGTCTTTAACCCATTGATATTTTTGAAAAAAATATGCTCTCCAGTTTTCAATGGGTTCATTGCTGCCGCGGTAGGGCAAATTATATTCGCAGAATTGGTCAAAGTTTATATGTTTTGACCAGTTGTTTTCACGCCAGGCTTTAAAAGCCAGATCAATATTACTGATCAAATACTCCGCCGTAACGATATTGTAATCATAAATAGTCGTATCGCGCCAATTACGTATTTCGCCCTTGATCGCTTCAATGGAATCCCAGGCTGCGACCATTGTTTCATAATCCGGATAGTCCAGAACATTGAAATGCATATCGGATTTGGCGGAATCGACGACAATAAAATGCGCATAACTCTGCATTTCCATATTGCCGATAAGAAAATAGGCGGCTTTCAGTTTCAAACTGTCTTCCGGATGTTGAAAGTGTCTGATTACCTTCTCTAATTTGGCTTTATTACTGCCGGATTTACTCAAAATATATTGAACATTATCCGGAATGTTGACGTGATTTTGACAGGAATAAAACAGAATGAAAAGTCCGAACATTGCAATCTTTTTTGTTATCATAGCATTCCTTTGTGAATTAATAATTGGAGTTTTATCACCATTCTTTAACAAATATGGAAAAATTTTCAGACATTTCCAACATTTACAATAAGTTTTCTATTGACCGCCAGCCCTTGACTTAAGGCGGTGTCAGATGTATTTTTTAAATAAGCGTGAATGTTTGAGACGACTTGAGTTAAGGGCGATAGTGATCCGACTTAACTCAAGCCTGCCGACAAAGTTTGGAGATTAAGTTAATTATTTTTCAGCCCTTGTTGAGACGACTTGAGTTAAGGGCGATAGTGATCCGGCTTAACTCAAGCCTGCCGGCAAAGTTTGGAGATTAAGTTAATTATTTTTCAGCCCTTGTTGAGACGACTTGAGTTAAGGGCGATAGTGATCCGGCTTAACTCAAGCCTGCCGGCAAAGTTTGGAGATCGGTTCATGTTCTTTGATATGGCAGTCTTAAGTCAAGTCTCGGAATGCAATCTTATGGTTGATTCCCTCGGCAATCAGAAGCTGAGATACATTATCGAAATTTTAGAGACTTTATCCGACTTTACAAAATTGACATAACAATAGTTTCGACTTTCTGTTAAAAATGTACCAACTTATTTATCTAATTCTTCATTTCCCTTTAATATTCCACTGAATAATATCGTCACTTCCTGCGATTATAAAATCCCAGGATAATTCCCAGAACCACCGACCAGAGCAGGGACGGCAGACTTTTATCTATGTTATCCCAGTTCCTTTTCCGCGTAATGGCATTATCCAGCAGTCGATGCATAATAACCAGAAAAGGACCGAATTGCAGGTTCATGGTTGCTTTGGTATCACTGGCGCTCTACTTCATACCGGATCATTTGATCTAATTTTTATAATGACTTTTAGATATATAACGTTGGGTATGAGTGGTTGAGGAAAGCGATAGTTTTTTCAATCCACCTCCATGCCCTTATTGGCTTATTTCGTTGTTTTTTTGGCTGATTTGACTTCGTAAAGGGCTTGGTCTTCACAAACTTGCATATGACCTGAATTAACAGCAATCATTTTCTCGAATATCAATTCCGTATTTATATAGAGATTGCTGCTCTCTCTTTTCAAGTATTGTGCAGCCATGCGACAATATTCAGGATCGATATCTATGCCGATGCTGTTCCTACCATATCTAAGAGCAGCGATCATTGTTGTGCCCGTGCCGCAGAATGAGTCCAAAACCGTATCGCCATAAAAGGAAAACATTCTAACCAAACGAGATGCAAGCTCAAGGGGGAATGGGGCGGGGTGATTTCGGGTCGAAGCACCAGTGATGTTCCAAATCTGTTGAAACCAGGTCCCGAAATCTTTTTTATCAATTTTACTTAATTTCCTTTGTTCCTCAGTTGGTTTTCGATAGCCGCCGGGTTTTCTCTGCATTAAAATAAATTCCATATCGTTTTTTATGATAGCATTAGGTTCATAGGGTTTGCCCAAAAACTTAGAACCGTTTTCAACCTCAAAACTTGCATTCGAAATCTTATGCCAAATTATCGGATTAAGGTTATCAAATCCAATTTTGCGACATAGCACACAGATATCGGCGTGCAATGGAAAAACAAGGTGGCGTCCGAATCTCCGTCTTGAAACGCATACATCCCCAACAACGCATACTAGTCTCCCACCAGGAACAAGCACACGAAATACCTCACGCCATACTTTTTCAAGCTCACCTAAAAAAGATTCATAGTCATTGATGTGTCCCAATTGCTCAGGATTCTCATTATAGCGTTTTAGATTCCAGTATGGAGGTGAGGTAACGACCAAATGTATAGATTCATCGTCCAAGAAGGATAAATCTCTTGCATCTCCGTTAATTAGCCTTTGATATGTTTTTTTCATTTCACTTTTCATTTGAAGGCGCCAACGTGAAAAACAAGAGATTTGAGAAAGATTGAAAATGACAGATCATTTGCTGGTTCATTGTAGTTGCCTTTAAGACCTTTCTCGCTATCAGAGGTTATAAATGATGCGGCTGTGTAATGACGTTCGAGTACGAGCTTGCGACAAAACAGCTCATACCTTTTCATGTATGATGCTCCCACAAATTCTGGAAAAACTTTGAAATGTGGTTCTCTAACCCTGACCGGACGAATTGAAGCATCACAATCTTCAAGCATAAAGAAGTACCCAAGAAAAGGCTGAACCCCACCATTGAATGCCCCTTCTCTAAAAGCTGTCCAAAGATCAAGTGCACTGCCCATTGCTTCTTCAGTTCTGTTATTAAAATTGTTTCCAAAAGACGGACCTACTTGGGATTTTGCTTCTATTGCGGCAATCAAATGATTATTTTTCACAACCAGTAAATCCCATTCTTTTGTGGGTCGAAAGAATCCCGGCAATTCAAGGTGTCTTTTTTGAAAAATGTATTTCTCTTCCATCCCTGCTTCAATAATCAATTTGGTAAACAATTTGATGAAGCCGTCCATTTGAGCTCCGCCTGTTACAGCACTTCTCAAACCCGCATCGTTAATACCTCTTTTTCTCTGCTTTTCCCTTTGGGCCTGACGGGTTAACCAATAGTGGGATACTGCTTTATCAACGTGTTGTTCTATGTTTTCTATAGTGCTTCCCATTTTCAGTTCCATTCTTAAATTATTAATTGTTTTATCTCCTAACATCATTCTTGTCAAAATATTAAATAACATCTATCACAAACACAATAGATTTATATCCGGTCTGTATAAAAATCCAATATCAGGTTTTTCAATTGTCTTCAGGGTTATAGATACCCAATCCATCACGATCAGCGACATGAGTGTCAATTATTGTTGTCTTAATACTGCGATTATAGAATCCCAGGATAATTCCCAGAACCACCGATTAGAGCGCCGCCAGACCGATTTGAAAGGGTTTCGGTAAGATGAAAGTTATCGTATGCGACGGCACCCAGAACCGTATGCGATACGAATCCGCCTCTGTCCTTGTATCTTTATTTGAATACTGAGACAAATAATTTTCTTGACTATGTGATAATAACATGTAAAATTCGGTGTAAGATAAATATCAGAAGTCGTTTCAAGACAGATTTTATTTTCAAGTTCTTTGACATCCCGAAAACATCGATTCCATCGGATTCTATCCTCAGCACAGACTTTCAATCAGTCCAATTATAAAACAAAATACCTGCACACAGATTTTTATCAGCCATTTGTTCTCAAAAATCAATCGTTAGAGCGTTTTCAATGCTTATTTACTTGTAGATATTGGTTGTACAAGAGTTTTCGTTACTTGTTTGCTTGTTGAGAATGGTTGTGCAAAGGTTTTGGTCAGTCATTTGCTTGCAGAAAATGGTTGCACAAAGGTTTTGGTCAGTCATTTGCTTGCAGAGATTGGCTGCACAAAGGTTTTAGTCAGTCATTTGTTTGCAGAGATTGGTTGCACAAAGGTTTTGGTCGGTCATTTGCTTGTAGAGAATGGTTGCACAAAGGTTTTGGTTAGTTGTTTGCTCGCAGAAAGTGGTTAAACAAACGAATTGAAAGGATAAACGTTAATTCCGATGGATGAAATGTCAACTGCCGTGTATTGAATTCCCCGTCTATATTTAGTTATGTTTTCGGCATTTTTAATTGGCTTTAATGATTAAACACGTATTTTACCGGATCCTTCATGCCGGTAGAATTGAGGGGTGCAGATACCTTCAGTCTTCACTCATCAAAAGGGGCGGTTAGTAATCCTGTTTGGGGTAAGGTGTGATATAAATTTTTAACCCAAAAAAAGGAGAATAAAATGGCCGAATATGTTGACGAAAAAGTTCAAGACGGCAATGTGCTTCTAAGAGTTGTCCGGAAGTACAAGAACGAGCTGGCGGAAGCCGGAAATTTCATAAGGCAGAAGACGGTTGAGCAGAACGAACAGCTTAAGCGGGCGCGGGCATGTATCAGGAAGATCAAAACCGCCGCCAAAGATGCATTTTACGGTAACAGTGAAATGCTTAAGGAGTTTCATATAGGCGGCAAGTCGGTAACTACTGTCAAAGGGATGTTGACGGAACTGGCATATTTCAAGGAAAAAGTCAGCCGGCGTTTAGAAGACCTGACGAACAGCGGCATTAAAGACGACGACATTACGGAAATCGACGATTGCATGTCGTCTCTTACCTCCGTTGATACGGATCAGGAGAATGGCGTACTACAGCAACAAATGAGCGCAGAACGGCGCTTGAGGCTCTTAACGAAATTATGTTTCGTGTACGCAAGAAAGCGGAGATACGCTTCACAGGTGATGTGAATATTCTCAATGAATTCCGAACTATCATTGTTCATTGATAGAGCGGTAATGAGTGGTCTATCACCAACAGCCGGCTGGCAGGCAGCTGGGTATTACTCGGTTCAGTGGGCTGCCAGCAAATACAGTTCAGGTGTTTATATATATAGAATCCAGGTCAACGATCCCGCCAACGGCGGGGCAGATGGTTTTTCAGCAGTTAAGAAGTGTATTCTATTGAAGTGATGTGTAATAAACAAAAATACAGTATATTCAAATGAATTGTATAATTCCAAATTGGAAAGGACGGCGATTATGAAGATAAGCAGATTTATTTTGGGAGTGATTTTAATAAGTAGTGGATTGTATTCGCAAACACCCCAATCATTCAATCTCGATCCTTACAATCCGACCTATGAACCGAATATTATTATTGTCAAATTCAAGGATAATGTATCTCTGTCCAAAGGTTTGGCTAAAGGTGTAGTAACGACCGGAGTATCCGGGATAGATCAACTGAATCGCACCTATGAAGTGGAATCAATGGAGCAGATATTCCCCAACGCTCAGCCGAGATTATCCAAACCAACTTTCAGAGATCCTTCCGGAAAAGAGCATGAGGTTCCCAATCTGGATAAAATCTATAAACTGAAGTACAAGGCAGATATCGATCCGAAAGATGTTATCAAGGAATATCAGTCTAATCCGGCTGTGGAATATGCGGAACCGGATTATCATGTCTTTGCCATGGCAACTTATCCTGATGATCCGCTTTATCAAAGTGGCGATCAATGGTACATCGATGCCGTCAATGCACCAGCTGCCTGGGATTCTACTACTGGTGACGCTACTCAAATCATCGGAATAATTGATACTGGAGTGGACTGGGACCATCCCGATCTGGATGACAATATCTGGGGGAATCAGGCAGAAGTCGATGGAGTAACAGGAATTGATGATGATGCTAACGGATATGTGGATGACATCCGGGGTTGGGATTTTGTGAATGATGATAATGATCCCAATGATGATAATAGCCACGGCACGCATGTCGCAGGAATTGCAGCAGCAGAAAGCAATAATGGTATCGGAGTAACGGGTATCGCCTGGAATACCAGAATCCTGCCTGTAAAGGTTTTGCAGAGTTCCGGACGAGGTAGTTCCAGTGATCTGGCTGCGGCGATTGATTATGCAGCACAGAACGGAGCAACCGTTATCAATATGAGTTTAGGAAGTTATGGTGAATCCCAGACGGTGAAGATCGCTCTTGAAAATGCTTATGCTTATGTGGTAATGGTGGCTGCGGCTGGGAATAATGGGTACAAAGTCGATCCACCCTTTCCTCCATTTCCAATTTATGCTCCAATGTATCCCGCCAGCTATGGATTTGTCATTGGTGTAGAAGCAACAACATCATCAGGAGGATTAGCCGGTTTTTCAAATTTTGATCCTTCCGGGCCTGTAGTGGCAGGCAATGCCTATGGACATAACTATGAAATAAAAGCTCCCGGAGTAGGAATATATAGCACCTTCCCAAATGGTAATTACAATTCATTAAATGGAACTTCAATGGCTTCACCCATTGTTGCCGGTGCAGTGGCATTGATGAAAAGCTATAATCCTGCGCAATCAACAGAGCAATTATTTGCCCGGCTGATTCAAAGTGCAAACAATGGTATACTGGATATCAGGAATAGTCTCGACTATGAACTGGAACCGGATCTACACTTTGTGGAATTTACAATTGTAGATACACTTCCAGGCTGTGACAGGGATGGCGTTGCTGATGCAGGTGAGACTATTGAAATTTATTTAACTGTAAAAAATGCCGGCGGTCAGGCTGATAGTGTTTGGTCAAAAATACGATTCAGTGAATTTGAAGATCGATCGGTTGCTAATATCATAGACAGTACCAGTTATATTGGAAATATTTCTGCTTATGCCACACTAACAGGTGAACTTGACCCTTTTAGAATTGAAATTGATCCGGATGTTGCGAATAATCGGGATATTGTGTTTGAATATGAAATTGGAGCGAAGAATTTTTCTTCATTTACAGGAGAATTAATTATTGCTGTGCAAAATGGTGAAGAACTTTCTGGGGTATATGAAGGCGTGCTTCACTTGACTCCAGACAAATACTATATTGTAACTGGTAATACTGTTTTTGATTCATTGATAATAGATCCCGGCACAATTTTGCGTCTTAATAATGATGCATCCATTTTTGTTTCTGGTTATTTACAAGCAGATGGCACTTATGATTCATTGATTACATTCACTCACAATGGT
>JAHIOG010000041.1 GCA_018895675.1 bacterium | reverse complement strand
TTTGGCAAATTCATCCCAATCGCTGCAAGCAGCGGGGTATTCTTTGCCATTTTAGATAAAACGCTCCCCTGGCATTTTCGGTTGTTAACAACCGGAGTGTATGGAACAATTTTTATAATGTCAAGGGACGCTTAAATTTTCTACACCTAATGAATGAAAAACATATTCATTAATTTAGTTAGAAGTTGACAGAAACTCTCGACCGAGAAACTCTATTTTTTCCACAATCCATTCTCATCTGACTTCAATTTAAGTAATTCCCTGGTAAACCGGCGACTTATGATCAGGAAATATTCTCTATTTCATAAACTCCTTAAATTCAAATAGAACTTGAATTACTTCCCCGCGTTTTATTTTTAAAATCTCCTTTTCGTTATCCAGTATTTGATATTCGGAATCCCGCACCTCAATTGCGCCGATATTATAGGTTTCAAAAGAGAATACAAGATAATTATCATCATCAATTATAGCGCAGTCATCCCACCCACAAGAGACGACGAATTCACGTCCTTCTTCATTCAGCAATGATTGACCTTGAGAATAATCTTCGGGATTGGCTGAATTCCCAAGAAGTCCAAACATTGTCGGCACAACATCAAGATGACTTGTTAATTTTGTTATTATTTTATGCTCTTTTCCCGGAATATAAAGGATGAGAGGAACTTGTGTCTGGTATTTTGAGAATGCGCTGGTATGTCCCCAAAAACCGGTTTCATAAAATTCCTCTCCATGGTCGCCTGTTATTAAAATAATTGTATTTTTGAATAAGTTTTTTTCCTGTAGTTTCCGAAGTATTTTTCCAACTTCATTATCTTCAAAATAAATGGCGTTTTTATAACTGTTCATCAGCGATACCGCATCTTTTTTTCCGACAGTCAGGTAGTTTGGACTTTTATTCGAGGGCTTAAATTTGTCAAAATCATCCGGATACGTATAACTGCGATGAGAGGCATTATAAAATAAATATGAGAAAAATGACAGTGTAGTATCTCTTTGATCAAGCCAATCGATAAAACATTCGGTAACCAGGGGATCATTTACTTCGGCGTCTTTCCCGGGAAAGTTATCGGTAATAAAATCCGGGATTCTGACAAAAGCGGTCTTCCTGAATTCGGGACTCGACAGTTTTCTGCTCGAAATGATTTTAAAATCATATCTCTGCTTAATCAGCTCATCGATAAAAACCGGGCTGCGTCTTTCTCCGAGAAAATTATGCCAGTAATATCCATGAATCGAATAAAATAACGTATAAATTCCAAATCGAGAGGCATTCCCACCGGCAAAATGATTGTTGAATATCAATGAATTCTCAGAGAATTTTTTAATATTGGGTGTGATTTCTTCCGTTAACATGTCGAAGCGCCAGGCATCAAGCATAATCCAGACAATATTTGGTTTACTAATACTATATGATTGACTGAGTTCATTTTTCGGATAATTCAAACCGGTGTAAGTATTATCAAACTGATATGTTTCCTCCCTGTCAACTTTAAAATCGAATTTTTTACGCATGAATCGTTTTATCGTCATCGGTTGGTACACTGGAAAGACCTTGCCATACCTGGTTACTTCACACCGGTTATACAAATCTGCGACGGCATAAGTGAGTTTATCTGATACAATAAACAGCAGACCAATAATGAGCACCAGCGGAATCGTTTTGGATAGTATCGATCTATCTTTCAGTTTATTATGCAAATTGCAGATTAAAATAAACTCTAAAAACAGAGTTACAATGACAATTAAAATCGCAGCCATATAGGTGCCGGCGCCCAGTCTGAGAGAATCCTCTGAACCTTCGCTTGCCAAAGCATTTAAGATTATACTGTTAATATGAAAATTAAAATGCCTGTAAATGATTAAATCAATAAAATTGATAATTTGCAGAGTTGAGATTGTAAGTGTACAGAGTAAATACAATACGAATTTATTCGAGATAACCAGCAATATTATTAAGAGAGGAATCGCAATCAGCAGGTGGATCTGAATTGTATTGGAAATGAGAGCGATGTGAATAAAAAATATGCTTAAAAACTTCTGAAAACCGCTTGAAAACAGGATGTAGAAATAATTAATAACTATTGCAATCAGAAGATTGACGAATAAAAAACGGAAGAGTGTTCTGAAAATCGTTTTTCGGGGTTTTAATAATAGAGACATAATTCCTCTATTTTAGATAAAATCTCATTATAGTGTATCTATCCTGAGCGTTAATAATCTGCCTTTTTACACACGGTGGTTCTTTTTTCATCACCTGGTTTACCCGGAGATCGTTCTCCATTGAGCGCCAGTTGCTGTTTGTATCCATCTAATGTTAAGGATGAATTTTATGACCATAAAAAAATAATCAACTGCGACTGGCTATGCAGTAATCAAGACAGCCGGAATCCAGCCCGGTAAGCGCCTTCATGGCGGCAAGAGCGTCCATTATATTGGAATCGGAAACATTCAGAATATAATTACGAATCCCTTTGGTCCAGAGAGTAGCCAGGGCGTAGGCGTTCAGCATTTTCCGCCGGGGCAGACCGAAAGACACATTGGATAGTCCTACGATAAAAGCGGCATCGGCGTCGCTGATGCTATCCAGAAACGCCAGGCTTTCGATAAATATCTCCTGTGTCATGGCTACCGGTCGGATCATCAGGTCGATGAAAAAACGGTCGAAAGGCAGACCGGAAGGCTTGGTAAAGTCGCGGATTGAGGCATACGCCTGTTCGTATTCCGCCCGGTTAGCTGGCGGAAAGCCGTTTACATCCATCCGGATAATGGCTCGGGCGTCAGGAATAGTATTCATATAATCAAATACAAAATCCGCAATATCGGTATTGACAG
>JAHIOG010000429.1 GCA_018895675.1 bacterium | reverse complement strand
CCAGTTTAAGAAGGATCTGTTCTATCTACAGCAACGTTCCGAACGCATCCAGCAGGATACCAATACTCTTAAAAAAGGAATGGTGACCCAGCATAACGATACGGAGGAAATTCAACGTTCTTTGACAGAAATAATATTCCTGGTTAACGAACTTCGGGATGAAACCAGCCAAACAAAAGCCGAGTTACTGACTGAGACGGGGAACCTGAAAGCTCAGTCGAATATTCTGGACAGTAAGCTCGAAGATGATATTACACGTTTGTCCCGCTTCATCCAGAAAATTGAAAGTAAAACCTTTACCCGACCGGTACCAGATACTGTTTCAACAAATTCCCGGGCGGTTTACTCTGGCGAAGAAATCAGTTTGACGGCGGAAGATCTTTATAAAACCGCCTACCTGGATTTTTCCCGAGGAAACTACGTGTTAGCACTCCAGGGTTTTCAAAAGTACCTGATCGAATTTCCGAAGACCGAACACGCCGCCGATACCCAATACTGGATTGGAGAGATTTACTACACCCAAAATGATTTTTCAGTGGCATCCACCGAATTTATAAAAGTCCTGGTAAACTTTCCCTTAAGCCAACGGATACCGAACGCCCTCCTGAAAACGGGGAGCTGTTTTATCAATCTAAACGATATTAATGAGGCTAGGATGTATCTGGGTCAGGTCATACAAGAATATCCCCGGTCTCAGGAAGCCGGCATTGCACAATCCATGCTGGACGAATTACAGTAAAGCCGATGTCTGATCCTAGTGTCGTGTTAAGTTCAAAATGTCGGATATTGCCCGCGAATGCTTAGCACCTTTCTTCGAAACAATATCCTTAAATTAAGAATAAGACCGACTAAAGTCGGAAAAGTAAAGAGAGTGATTTATTTCCCATTCACTTCCGTCTCCTCCCGATGAATCAGGATACGCCGGATAAAAAAGTGAATGGTTACAATTTGCTTGAGTAATCAGTTAGGTTAAACTTTAACCACCGAATTTATTCGGTGGGTTGTGAAAATAATATGCTTTATCCGACTTTCCCAACGGGGACTCCGGAGTAGTTGGTTCGATTGTTCACATTCTTAACATAATGACATTGTGTCGAAGACATCTCTTTGAGATAATGAATTGCGATGTTAATCTCATGCTTATATTTATCTGATAATAAAGGCTTGACATGACACTGGATTATCTCCTTTAATTGATTATATCAGTCTGCTGGATAATCTTTTTATCGACCCGTTGCTCAAGCGGAAGGGTTTCAGCCGGTCCGAAAGTGTTTGCTGATTAAATGGCTCCAGGACTACTTTTTAAATTGATTATCACGAAAATTAAATTGCTTCTATTCCGTGTTGGGAAATACTTACCATACGCATTTCTTGATTGTTCTCAGAGCATGAAAATTCGTAAAAAAACAGGATAAATACTTTACATCCTGTATATAATCTTTACATAACGGGCTGATTTATTAATCCTGTATTCATTTTTCTCGTCAATAGGAGAATTGGCATATCTTTTGTCAAGTATCAGATTCAGAATGTGATTTGAGAACTGGAATTATTAAACAATTCACCAATCTTATGAAAGGAGATAGGATGAAAACTTTTTCTTTAGGGCTAGCTCTGACAAGTATCAGCTTACTGCTTACTGCATGTGGAAGTACACACAATGCACTGGCGGAAAAAGACAATGAAATAAAGCTGCTAAAATCTGAGGTGTCCCGATATCAACAGCTAGCTGAACGCGAACAGGAGGTTTCCAAGAACCTGAAACAGAAAGCCCAGCAGGAAAAAACCAAGGCTGATCAGATAACTACTGATTTAAAAACTGCGTTACAGGATCTGGAAAAGGAAAAAAAGTTGCGGATTGAAAACGATCGGATTGTAATGACAAATGCCATTTTATTTGCATCGGGCAGTGTCCAGATCAGCGATGAGGGTAAAGTCATCCTTGACCGGATCTGGAACGTTATTATCAAATACCCGGATCGGGAAATTTTTATTGAAGGTCATACGGACAATGTTCCGATTGCCAAAAAATATGAGGGCAAATACCGATCAAACTGGGAACTTTCAACCAGTCGTTCACTGGCAGTGTTACATCATGTCAAAAATCATCCGAAAGCTACCCCGGGGCGTCTGCGGGTACTTGGGTATGGTGAGATACATCCGGTTGCGGATAATTCCACCGAAGAAGGACGAATGCAAAACCGGCGGGTAGAAATTGTCATCGGAAGACAACTGCCCGACAAAGCCCTGCGTAATAAGTGACAAGATGAGAAATCAAAAAGGTAATCCTGATCAAATTCAGTTGACTTATGTTTCATTGATCGGTTAAAACCGAATAGTACTGTTGTTATCTGTTGGTATGACTGCCGTTGTACCAACAGATTTTTTCTTAACGAGAACATTATTTTTTTAAATGATGATAAAAGGTACACAAAATGCTAAAAAGTGAGATTGCGATGAGAAGTATTACAGTATACAGAACATTTTTGACACTGGTTTTATTGATAAGAACGTTGTTTCCAGAGCAAAATCCTAAATGGATAAACAACACTAGATCCGCAGACCAAAAACTTATAGTTACAGCGTAATGGGAGTAGGAGTAATACATGCAATCATTGGCATCATCAAGAAATCGAATGGCAGGGGTTGACTCTAGATTTACATCACTCAACACCACCATCCAGCGCTGCAAGGTGCGGAGAAACGTTTACGGCAATTGCCCTTTAATTAAGTAGAATAGAAGAAAATTAAAATGAAAAAGTTATTTATCCTTATCGTAATGTTAATCATTGGATTAACATTTAATTCTTTGAAAGCTGAAAATAGCTGGTCGCTTCAGACAAATCCCTTAGGCACTGGGGATGCGGCGATGATTGGTAAAGTCCAGTTTGTCAGCCCAACCGAAGGCTGGATTTCCGGCAGTAAAGGCGATTTGCTTCACACAACAGATGCCGGTGCCAATTGGGTTGTGGTAACGCCCTTTCCAAATGATACTGTTGAGAGTTCTTCAGACCCGGCATTATCAATGTCCTGGGTCAATCAAACACATGGTTGGAAAATAAATACAGTTGGAGGTTTTGACAATCCGCATGGTGCCGTTATTCATAGAACTACCAATGGCGGCGACAGTTGGGAAAAGTTAATTCTTTCAAGCACGGTTGGTGATGTAGGAATACAAGTTCAGTTTGTTGATGAAAACAACGGTTGGGTACTTGTTTTTAATTTTTACACACCAAGTGCAAGCTTTTTGCGGACCACCGATGGCGGAAATAATTGGAGTCCGTTTACCGGTGCTGGTATCTTTTACTTTGTAGATGCCAACAATGGTTGGGCTTTCTTAGCTACGGGAACAAGTGGATATAATATGCCTCCTTATAAAATATTGCATACTACAAACGGCGGAACAGATTGGTCAGAGCAATTTACTGATAATACTCCTGGCGGTTACAATGCCATGCAATTCTCGGATTTGAACAATGGCTGGGTAGTTGGCGATGCCGGTAAGGTTCTAAAAACTACTGATGGTGGCACACATTGGGACTTTGTTACCAATAGTGGAATAAATCCAAATAATCGAAGTAAAACGGTCTTTTTCCTTGATGCAAATAAAGGATGGATATCTTCTAAAAACGATAATGGTTATGCCATTATTCAACATACAACAGATGGGGGCGCAAGTTGGGCAACTCAAGGAACCCCTCTTGAAAATCCAGAGGGCGGTAATGCAATTTTTAGCATTTATTTTTATGATGCTCAAAGTGGGTGGCTGACAGCAGATTATGGAAGGATTTGCCGTTATACGGGAACCACCAGTGTTGACGAGAACAATAATTTACTGGATGAATTTTCTTTGTCACAGAATTACCCAAATCCATTCAATCCAACAACAACCATTCGATACAACATTCCGAAAGCAACTTCTGTAACGCTAACTATTTACAATATGAATGGTCAGGTAGTTGAAAGACTCGTGAATCAGAAACAAGAACCTGGATTTTATTCTGTAAACTGGGATGCATCACGATCCAGCTCCGGCGTCTATTTCTACCAGATTTGTACAGACGATTTTCAGCAAGTAAAGAAGTGTCTGTTAATCAAATGAGCTATAGTCATAAAAAACCCGACTTTTAAGCCGGGCTTTTTTGTTGCTTGATGGCCAAATTGTACTAAAAAAACCACCGAACAACCACCGGATTTAAAATGGTTTTGTCGACGAGTGTGCAACGGCCTTTTAAGCCGTGGGTCGCAGGTTCCCTGTGCCCGATTGTCAGGCGGGGATCCATGCTGCACTCACACAACATAGATCACCCGGCAAATGGGTTTTTAATATATTTCTTGTCTGGCGCAACCCCACTAATGAATGCCTGTCAAAATGATAGTGTTAAGGTAGTAGATTTCCTGTTGGCGAATAATGCTGATCTAAATGCTAGAGACAATCGTGGTTTTACAGCGCTTCATAGAGCAGCAGAGATGGGTAAATATGATATAAGTACATACCTTCAGAACTCCTTATCTCACGGATTAAGAGTTGACCCCATGTCACCCAATTTAAACATCATTTTCAGATTTGTGCCTGGATAAATTGTTTCAGTCGCGTTCAAATCATCAAAAAGATATCGAACAGCATTATCAGATAAGTGATTGGTTAGATGGTGTAGCCGAACCGTCAGGGTTTGCTCATTTTCATTTGGGATTAAATCGGCATCAGAAGCATAAATTTGTCGCAACAACGAGCGGGCATCGTCGGTCCGGGCCAACACATCTCGTAGTATCAACGCCATGGCTGTTTCAGCCCGATAAGCAATCATTTTGATGGTGTCAATGAACTGTTTTCGGGTTGGCGAAAACTGTTTAAAGCGCTCAGATGGGGGTAGTTCGGTCAGGCTGAGATGTTTTGCCATGTTTTTTCGTTGTTCCTTGAGTTCGTCCAGTTCGGTTTCCAGCCATTGAATTTCCTCTCTCAGGCTACTTTTTTTTACTTCAAATTCGGCCATATTGGCGTCATTCAGGCTTTGTTTGAGGCTAATATTGGCAAATTCAAGTTTTTTACGACTGAGTTTCGCAGCCTTACTACGAGCCTGGCTGTCCAGTTTTCGCCACTGCGGGTTAACGACCTTTTTGGTCTCATCTACGGCTTCGGTCTGATAGCTGATAACTTTATCAATATCAAAGTGTTTCATCATGTATTTGAAGAAGTTTTCCTGAGACCATCGGCCAAACATATGCGCCGCAATCATGGTCAATTCAGAAATATAATCAGTGCTAATCACGGATGTTTGGTGACCGCTCTGGGTCTGTCGACGAATCTCACGCACCCACAAACCGTTGCTCAAGCGGCTGCCTCGCTCAGCCAGTTTCATCGGAACTACATTGCCCCAGGCCATACTCACTTGATAGTCCTTAAATTCCGCTACCGGCCAATCTTCACCCGGATATTTATGATAGGTCTCTGGCAGGCAACGCGATGGTTGTCCCACACTTCCTTAAAGTAAATCGGACTGTATCCTTCCCGGTCAAAGATGAGCACAAAACGATGCCAATAGGGATTTGTTTCCAATTGCTCGGCGGATGGCTGCCCCGGCACATCGTTCAACAAGCGAGGCACAATCTCGTTACGCAACATCGCCAGCAGTCCCGACGTAAACGGGGTGCTGATGACAAAAAACGGACGACCCAACTGATCGTTGACCCAGTAATCGGTCATGCCCCGCAAACATAGTCGCTGCCGAGCCACGTAACGTCGGGGTAACTTCGTCTGGGAACCATAATACGCCCGCATATGACCGTCAACATACAACATGCCAGCCGACTCGGACTCGTTCGCCATCCATTCTTGGGATAAGGCTGCTTCCCATGCACTAATTTGACCCTCATCAGCCAGATACTTAACCTTCTCGCGAAGAATGCGAACCTCTGGAATGCGGTCTAATCCTAACAGTTTACCCCATTCGCCTGGTGTAGTATAACGTAATTGCTCGATGCTCTTGATCCGAGCAAGGGCCATCAAGCCTAACAAGAGCACAATCTGGAGCAGCCCGTAAAAACCGTCCGGCGGCGCTGCCGGACTGAAAGTAGTCTTTGACATGCTTTAATAATCCATTGGCTAATAAAGCAGGTAACGCACATAACACTCCGCCGTTGGTTACATCACGAGCCGCCTCAAAACGAACCGCGGCCTCTGTTAATTGGCCACGAGAAGCCGCGACCCGCTCCAACACCCGTAGACAACCCATTCCCATTGCTGCCTGGCTGTCAGTTACGCTACGTTCACTCTTGACGCTGCCGACAGTCGATGTGGCTGGCGGCAATTGAACAGGAACGCTCAAGCGGACCCGAGCCAATCGCTTTGTCAAATGTATCCGGTTTGATGTCCAGAGCGTGGGCTACTTCTGACTTTAATAGCCCTTGATTCAACATGACCTGGGCTTGCTCAAGCGCTTCCGACGTCAATACGCGCGGTCTCTTTAGCGCCTGACGTTTCAAAAAAAACTGCTGGGCCACCCATTCGATATTTCTTTACGGCACGCTTAACACTGCTTTTGCTTACACCAAAGGCTTTCACAAGTTCCATCTGACTGCAGTTGCCATTAACATACAACTGTCTGGTGAACATCCGAAACGAAGCCAGATCATCCTCAGCATGGGTAAAAATGGGCATATGGCCATTGAAATAATACACCTGACCATCTCGTTTCCGAAAGGCGATATTGGCGTTGATCAATTTGGCTTCTGTTGGAAATATGGGCAACAACATTTGCGGCATAATAAAATCCCCTGATTAATGTAGCTATGTGAGTGATTATTTTAGAAAATGGGGTCAATGATAAATCCGATCTGAATAATCAGAATCTCTGTATAAATTGAATCTGGATGAATATAATAAAAAACATACTTATTGCAATATAATAAGTTGTAAATTATTATGCGCAGTACTCGGAAAGACTGCGCTAATGCCTGAGATCAGGAGTTCTGACCTTACTAAATCATGGAGCTTCGCCATTGATAGAAGCAGAAGGGTTTACTCCATTATCATTAGCTGAAAAGCAGGGAGAGAAAACTATTATTAAGTTGATGATGAAAACCAGAAAAATACAGCCGAAGCAAAAAACACGCGGCTGATTTTTAGCGTTATACCATTAACAATCATGTACTATGAAATTCACATTTGATATTAATGAGTATACAGATTACTCAATATTCCGACCTTCTTATTTTTTAAAACATTAAGTCTATTATCAATACTTAAAAGAGTAAGTAGTTCGTTTTCAGTGGCTCGAGTTATACTTATATGAGCCATCTTTCATTTTTGTTATTCTAATATCATTCTCAACTTCATAACGAATTTTAGCAGGTTTAAAACTCTTATTTGTAATACTTTTTATTAAAATCTGTAATTCATCACAGGAATATGATTTTTTTGTACTCGCAAGAATTGTAATGATAACTCTCTTAATACTCCATTTCTTATAAATTATGTAGGTTG
>JAHIOG010000040.1 GCA_018895675.1 bacterium | reverse complement strand
TCAAAGCTCTGGTATGGATATCGAAGAGGGTCTTAAAAAAACAATAGAATACTATGCCTCATTGCCTCAACACATCAAAGAACGCACTATTAATTTTTATAAGGAGAAATAAATGCACTATATTGTCCAATTAGGATCCCCAAATTCGCCTAATGGCATTCTTTCACATATTGCGATTTCGCGAACGAAAAAGACAGCGGAAATGGCTATCCAGAATCTAGAAGCGAAGATTCTGATTACTGGTGGATGGGGTCGCTTTAACGAGTCGCCACTTGCTCATGGTGAGTATGTAAGAGAAAAGCTAGTTGGTGAGTATAAGATAAACCCAGCTCGAATAGAGCCAATCCTTCTTACCCACAACACTGTGGAAGATGCGATCTTTGTGAGAGATAAAATTGCATCTAGGGATAGAATTATTGTTGTGACTTCGGATTTTCATGTTCCTAGAACTGAGTACTTATTCAGATGCATTTTCGGCCGAGTGATGAATATTCAATTTGTCGGATCAGTGTCTGATTTTTTGAGTGTGGGAGAAAGGATGGAACAAGAAAAACATGAGAATCAAGCACTTATGACACTTAAAGCTCAAGGGGGTGTGGTCTGGAATGGTTGTCTTCTACGCTGTCCTGATTAGTCCTTTTCGCGTAACCCCATGCTCTGAAAAAGAGCATGGGGTTTTAGTATTTTAGTTCGAGTTATAACAACTAAGCCACCTAAGCTAATAAAGGGAAAATCTTGAAAAATGTAAAACAGGGTCAGGTCGTTACTTGTAACATTTTGAAGATTGGTTCTACCTCTAATCCCTAACTTCCAATCTTTATTAATTCAACAAATAAATATCCCCATCTCGACGCCCGGGAGAGATCTTCTCGAATTCGATAAGCTAGAAGATTTCTCACTTCGTTCGAAATGGGGAATAATCTCCCCATATCAACACTCACTCCCATATCAACACTCATTCCCATCTATTGCAAACATCGTCGATTTGTATTCTATGTTGCAATTAGGATAAGCTATCCCCATACCACTAAGCGGTTGTGGGGATTATTGCTAAAATAACCTTAGATATGAAATATGAAAAATTAATAGTAAGTGGGGTTTGGAGTGATGGTGTTCAATGGGATTTTTTTATCTCTGAGACATTGCCAGAAGATATACCTTCAGTTTCTGTTTGCGGTTTATATATAAGAGATAATAGTATTTTATTGACTAATAATCACCGAGGGTGGGATTTGACCGGTGGACATATAGAGGTTGGAGAGAGTATTGAAGAAACATTGGCTCGTGAGATGTTAGAAGAAGGGGGTGTAATCATTTCAGACTCACGACTCATCGGTTACAAGCTTGTTAAATATCAACCAAATACTTTGAATAAGACAACTGGCGCGTCTTATCCCAGTATGGCGCTTATTCCTTTTTTCCTTGTTCAGACAGATAAAGATTTGGTGGCTGTTGATGGTGACGAATGTACAGAAGCACGCTTTTTCAAGTTCGGTAGTAAAGAAGTAGAAAATCTTGGATATACTGGATTGTTGCATGAAATTATTAAAAATTTATAAAAAGTAGTTGGGTTGCTACATTTAATATGTTTAAATACGATGAAAAAGTTGATAGGTGGTCCTATGAGATGGTAAAAGATATTGCTTATATCTGGGGCAATCCGCTTGTAGGCAATAAACCGAATCCTAATTTACGGGCCATTAAACCGTCGATAGATTTTTTGGATTCGATATTAGATAATAATGGTACGGAAATCTTTAAACGACTTTCATCTATCACTGGTATAAATAAAAAAATTCAAGATATAGATTTTTTTGTAAATTCAGTGCGCGTTTCCCTGCATAACACAGGACAAAGGTTTGTTTCCATCTCGTTACATCACCCTCTTGATACATACCCAACAATAATAATTCATGAATTATTTCACATCTTTTTTCATGATTTATTATACTCAGGTTCTCTTATTGATAAATTAGACGAAGAGTCCATTGTTGCTCTCAAAGAGAAAGAGAACGAAATAAAAGAATATTTGACTATTATAATAAATGAGGAATTTAGTGATTTAATA
>JAHIOG010000428.1 GCA_018895675.1 bacterium | reverse complement strand
TCATCTGCATGCTTGCAGTATTCTGAGCTTCATCCAGTATAACGTAGGCGCTATTTAATGTGCGTCCCCGCATGTATGCCAGGGGTAAAATTTCGATAGTATGCTGGTCTGTAAAGTTCTTAAATTTTTCAGCCGGCAACATATCGTGAAGCGCATCATACAGCGGCGCCAAATAGGGCTCGATTTTCTCTTTCAGGTCACCGGGCAGGAATCCGAGGCTTTCACCCGCCTCTACAGCCGGACGGGTCAGGATAATTCGTTTTACATCATGGTTTCGCAAGGCTGCAATGGCGATTGCGACCGCCAGATAGGTTTTGCCGGTTCCCGCCGGACCTATTCCAAAGACAATATCATTGTGCAGTGTCGATTTATAATAACGTTCCTGGTTAACAGATCGTGGTTTTATGGCGCCGCTTTTTTTATAGAGGATTACGGTGTCCGGCGTGATTTCCTGACGTTGCTTTTGTCCACTCAATTCAACATTAATTAATGTGTTAAGATCGTTTTCATCAATATAATCTTTGCGGCTAATGGTCAACAGCATTTCAGCGATGACGCGATTCACCTGCTCAATTTGGAGATCGTTACCTGTCAGGATGATCCTGTTTCCGCGAGCGAATATTTTTATTGAGAATTTGTCTGAAAGGATTTTTAACAGCGCATCATTGACGCCAAATACTAAAAAAGGGTCTATACCTTTGATTTCGATTTCTTTTGTCGCCATTATACCTCTACGTTAAAAATACGGAATATAGTTTTAAAAATATTTACTCCAAATACAAGTGATTCTTACATTGTATTTCATTTTGTTATATAATCATCTTTGATATTGGTTTGGGAAATGTAATTTATCCTTTTTGAGTCAGCGCTAAACGATAAGTTAATCGAGATGGTGACGAAACAAACAGGGAATTATCCTGACATTAAATTTATTTTTTTAGAAAAGTCAATTTATAATTAAAATGGAGATAAACATGCGTGCACAATTATTTGCATTAATGACTGCCATCGCCTGGGGAGTTGGAGGATATTTTGAGAAAAAGGGGCTTCACTATGGAAACGTGGCGCCTCAAATGGGCCTTACAATTCGGACACTGGTTGCATTAATTATTCTTTCTATGGCGAGCTTCCCTTACTGGAAATCAGTCGTAAATGCCGGACCCAAATCTCTGCTTTATATCGTCATTGGCGGAGGCGTTATTGCCGGCGCCTGTGGAATGCTGTTCTTTTACATCGCTATAAAAGGTGCACCTTTAAGCAGAGTAATGCCAATTGCGTTCACGTCGCCGCTCTTTGGAGCACTTATGGGGATAGTTCTGGGTGGCGAACCCTTATCTGTTAAGTCTTTATTAGGAATGGCAATGACTGTTTGTGGGATAGTGCTGTTAACTGCAGGGTAATGTCAAACGATCTTAATTCCAAGTTCTTTTAATTGCTGTGGACTTACTGTAGTTGGGCTTCCATCCATAAGGGAGGCTGCGCTGGTGGTTTTGGGGAAGGCGATTACGTCGCGAATATTGTCAACCCCGCATAAAATCGATACCAGCCGATCAAATCCCAGGGCAATCCCGCCGTGGGGCGGAGCGCCGAAAGACAGCGCATCAAGAAGGAATCCGAATTTGGCCTCAGCTTCTTCTTTGCCGATTCCCAGAGCATCAAACATTTCTGTTTGCATTGCCACGGTGTGATTACGGATACTTCCTCCGCCAATTTCCTGTCCATTAATCACTATATCATAGGCGCGTGCATGGACGTTTTTCAGCTCGGTTTTTATAAACCGTCGTTCCTCCGGAACCGCCGATGTAAAAGGGTGGTGTACGGCTATATAGCGTTGGTCTTCTTCGCTCCATTCGACCAAAGGAAACCGGGTGACCCATAATGGTTTAAAGATATTTTCAGGAATTATGTTAAGCTGTTTTGCTACAGTCTGTCGCAGGTTTCCAAGCGCCGGATATGTCACGGATTGTTCATCGGCGACAAAAAGGATAATGTCGTCCGCCTGAGCGTCAAACTGGCGGACGAGTTTTGGCTCTATTGCCGACAGGAATTTTGAGATACCGCCCCCAAGTCCTGTTTTGGCCATTTTAGAAAATGCCAGTCCCTTTGCGCCCCAGCTGCGGACCTTTTCGGTTAATTCGTCAATCTGTTTGCGTGAGAATTGGGCGCCGCCCGGAACGCAAATTCCGGCAACAACGCCACCGGATTCAATAACGGTTTGAAACACCTTGAAT
>JAHIOG010000427.1 GCA_018895675.1 bacterium | reverse complement strand
CCGATAACGGATATCACGTGAAAGACGCCGGATAAACCGGATATCTGGATCTGTATGAATATATATTTTTATGTCCATCATTTTCCGCAGCTCCGGATCAAAAAGAACCATAATTCCCTCCAGAACTATGATTTTATGTCCCGACACCAGGTGGGCTTCTTTGCTGCGCGTGTGGGTTTTATAATCGTATATTGGCACCGCGACCGTTTTTCCGTCGATAAGATCCCGTAATTGTGTTTTCAGCAAGTCAAAATCATAGGCTTCTGGATGATCAAAGTTATGATGGTTTCGCGTATCCAGGGGGATGTCAACAAGGTCGAAATAATACGAGTCTTGTTCTATAATGACAACCTGACTGGGGTCGAAATCCCGGACAATGTTTTTTGCCATGGAAGTTTTTCCGGAACCGGTCCCTCCGGCAACTCCAATTAAAATTGATTTTTTCATGGGTTGTTGTTTTTCTCCAATTTAGTGTCATCAAAAGGGTTTGGTAAAAGATCTTTTATCCAATACATTTTTTTATAACCGCTCTGGTCGAAGATATATATCGGAATATTGCCACAAAGATCCCAGATAACCTGCCGACAGGCTCCACAAGGGGTGGCGCCGTTTAAAGAGTAAACCGCCATTGCACGGAATTTTTTATGACCGTTAACAACAGCGGAGGCGATGGCGTTCCGCTCTGCGCAAACAGTTAGTCCGTAGGAACTGGACTCAATATTGCAGCCGGTGTATATAACGCCGTCTTCCGTTTGCAACGCGGCGCCGACGGGATATTTAGAGAAGGGAGAATGAGAAAATTTTGATGCTTTTTGTGCGAGAGTTTTTAATAGTTCTGGTTCAACCGTTTCCATATTCGGTTCCTTTCGTATGGTTCCAGTATAAATAATAATGCAATACCGGCTAAAAATCCACCAATATGAGCAAACCAGGCAACTCCGCCGTGTTGCCGAAAAGTGATTGCCCCCAACCCGTTGCTTAGCTGGATCAGGAACCAGAACCCAAGCACATAGGCTGCCGGTATCCAGATACGTCGAATAAAAATAAAAAGCCAGATAAAGATTTGTATTCTTGCCCTGGGGTAGCGGATCAAATACGCGCCAAGTATCCCGGATATTGCGCCGCTGGCGCCAATAATAGGTAGATTTGACTGAGGAGTCAATAATAATTGACAGAGCGTTGCAATGATTCCGGAGAGCAGATAAAACAGAATGAATTTACCGTGACCGAGAGTCCCTTCAATATTGTCGCCGAAAATCCATAGATACAGCATGTTGCCGGCAAGATGCAAGAACCCGCCATGAATAAAAAGCGATGTTAAAAAAGGGGAGATGAAACCAATAATGCCATGATTGAATAACTGGTCGGCAACAACCCCGGTTGTATAGACCCAGGTTCTTTGATCTACCGGCGATAAACTTGATTGATAGATATAAATAACAATATTGATTAAAATTATACCGACTGTTATAAACGGCGGACGGATGCGGAGGGTGGAATCTTTTAATGGTATGAACATTTATTTTAATTTAATATATGGTAAACGTGCTGGATTTTGATATAGTATTGTTTGCCCGATCGGTTACCGTAATCATTATTGTGTGCTCACCTTCTTTGAGTGGTTTGGATAGTTTGTACCGGATTTTGTCTTTCGGACCATTATATTCTGCGAAAAGTTGACGTTTATCCAGGGTTAATGTAATTGAGGCATCGTCTTTAATACCGGACATTTCATCCTTGACGATCGCATTGATATATTTAACGTCTTTTGCCCGGAATTTGCCGCCGTTGCCGGGGAAGATCCCTGAAATTACCGGGGAAACAACATCCTTTAAAAGCGCTACAGCGCCGGTCTCATCCATTTCCGCAAGAAGCGCATTTCGTTCCGGATTCAGCCGGTTGCCGACAAAATCCCACTCGTCGTCATCGTATTGATAAAGACCGATCTTTTCGATATCATCCTCTCCGACCGGTAATTTAAAGGATAATAAAACATCTGACTTTAATGGTTGTTCAAGAGGCTGAATTGTATATACACCCGACATTAAATAGTCGGCGTCAACGACATGTTCGTGATCTTTTGTTATCCAGGTGACCAAGGTGTCATAGACCGATCGTTCATTGAACGTTACTGCCAACATAGAGTCAGCAGAAATGATAGACCGGGAAACGCCGGGGACAATAATTTTGAAATCAGCCGGATAACGGACTACGTTTTCCGGATTACTGTTATAACGCCCTTCAAAAGAAAACATGGAATCGATCAGATTTATAGGAATGGGATCACTAATATAACTTAATGGCGACAAAGAGCTTGCCTTTATCTCGGTAAAAACAGCGGGTGTTTGAAGATAGAAGTGCGGCGGGGTTTCCGGAACTTCCGGAAACGTGATCTTGTATAGAAATGTGTTTGGATTATGTACAAAAGAGATCGACGGGAGTTTTTCTTCAAAGCTGGTTTTCGTAGCAGTGTTGAAGAAAAACTTTTGCCGTTGCACCAGTTTTTTTGAATACAAGGTAACTCGAAGAACATTTTCAAGTGAGGCATTCAGATCTGAGACGTGTAGGTATGTGGCGCCGGAATCCTGCCAGGCGCTGTCAATTGGCGCTGATTTTCGGAACATTCCTTCTTTATGAACCCAGTCGGCGGCAACCGTGATTTCGCCAGTTGTATCGGTTGCAAAAATGAATGAATATCCGGTTGCAGCACGTTTAAACTGACGAAGTCTGGGCGAAAAGAGTTGTATCGCATTCAGGGTAAAAGATAGTGTTGAGGTATTAAAATTACGGTCATACACCTCTATATAAACAGAATATAATCCTTCGGAAAGATCTAAAACGCCGTCCGAAGGTGATTTTGAATAAAAACGGGGTACGCTTAAACTATCAAACACCCAGAGGCGATTGAAACATCCCAGGTTATTTTTAATTAATTGGTAATCACGATCCAAATATACCAGGTGGGTTTCATGAAAACCGAAGATGTCGTATTGTACATGGAAGAACAAACTGTCGTTGACGAACATTTTGATGCCGTAGGGCGGGTATTTATTCGGTATGCCCCGCACCGTATCGTGCGCCCTGATCTCTAATCCGATTTTGCCGTGAACATTGATTGTGTCGCTTACTGTAAACGCTTTTTTCCCTACATATTTTGTGTTGAATATTTGGATGTTCGGTAAACCGTTAACACGTGCTGCGGCATCGATTGGGACGACCGCCAGACCCTTGATAGTTGGAATCGTGTAATCCTTAATATTCAGATTTGTGTTTAATGGGTTGACGGGGCAATTAGCCTTGTCGCGTATCTCAAAATG
>JAHIOG010000426.1 GCA_018895675.1 bacterium | reverse complement strand
GTGTACGATGTAGCCTTTTTGGAGGAGGAGTTCGGTTCACCCTGTTAGATAATATCATTTTGTTATTAGATCCGAGATTAAATAAGATACTTGTCCCGTATTACAATTTTCCACTTGTTTCGTATATCTAACGGGGTTCACCCTGTTAAATAATAACTTTATCTATTTTGGAAAACATTTTAAAAATCTATTTAACGGGGTAAAGCCGGTTATGCCGGTGATGCCTGCCCCGTGCTACGAAGTAGCTTATCGGGGACTGTAACGGGGAGTGCTTTTTTCATATTTGTTTCTCGCAGTGGCGCGGTGTACGCTATGTTTTCTTTTATTGTTTCTCGCAGTGACGCAGTGAACGCTGTGTTATTTTAGATAAATATTTCATTGCGACCTTTGCTCCGTAGGAGATCCCTTGGATCGGGCTCTGCGAGAGATTTTATAGTCCATTCACAATGCGGGTGATTCCATCTTTTATCAGCACTTCATTAAAGTTGATTAAAAGTCCCAGTTTTAAATCAGTAAGTTTTACCCCGTGTAATAAATTAGTCATATATACCTTTTCCAATGATTGTTTTTTTCTTTTTCACCTCTAATAACCTAAATATAATACATTGCTATTACACCGGGTGAAGATAGGTCAAAAGTTGTTTTTTATGGACTGGCTGTACATTTTTTACCCCGTTAGATAGTTCTTTAATCTGGTTTTTATATATCTTTTCCCCCATGATGATTTTTTACCCTGTTAAATAACCCCCTTATTCATTACAGCAGATCATTTTAAAAATTCTATTTAACAGGGTGAATATTTTTCTCTATGAAGAGCATCTTTCTGGTTTAGGCATGCTTTACCCCGTTAGATAACTTTCAAGTCGCTTATATGTCTCACATAATAGTTTATTTTCTTCACTTTATAAAAAATACACATAATACCCATCTAATTGTCTGTTGTATCTAACAGGGTGAATAGTATATTAAATCTAATGGAATTCGATTCTTTGTTGATGATACTTTCCCTTCACTATGCTGTAATAATCTCTTCTTTAAATCCTTTGTATATCCAACATAATTGTTAAGATCTTTTTTGCTTCTAAGAATATATACATAATACAAGTTATCTAACGGGGTAAACTGATTTTAATTCGATAATAACTTTTTTATCCAGAATTATGTCTGCTCGAAAAGCATTTGAAAACACTTGATTATCATATCGAATGGGAACGTCTATTTGTTTTTCGAATGGAATGTTATTTTTCTCTAATTCGTAACATAATATGTTTTCGTTTACCCCGTGTAATTCTTTTCTTTTTTCTGGTATAATCAGTTTTCCACTATTACATGGGGTAGACAGATTCAAGCAGCCCCGGGCCTAATGCACGGTGGATTTTAAGGGAGGAATCGATAATCTGGGTGGCTATATCGTTTTCAGTCATGTTTTAAATTTCTCGCAGCGGCGCGGTGTTTCTTTATTATTTTTCACCGCTGAGGCGCCCCGGTACGCTCCGCTACCCAAATACACTTCGTTACTGGGCAGGCGGGGCAGGCAGAGGCGCTAAGTTCTAATTTTTGTATAAATACATCTTTGCGGCTTGGCGTCTTTGCGGTTATTTAATTTATTTTCCATCTCCGGGCACGGCTTCGCCCCGTCAGTCACATTGCGTACCGGCCGGACATCTTGCTGAATGTGATGATTGTTTTCGGATCAAAAGACAATATGAATTATTGATCTCATTTCGCGATTCAATCACATTCGAAGGCAGGGTAATATATTTAAGGCTCTTCTCCCAATCGAGTGGGTAAAAATATAGAGATTTGGACATTAGATTTCCGGCAATGTGCATGTCAATATTTTCAAACGTAAATATTCTTCATCACGAAGGCCGAAGGCGCGGCGTTGAATAACGCGAATTTTATTATTGAGACCTTCAACAAAACCCAGAGAGACTTTATTCTCCGGTTTGCAAAAAGCAGCGATGCCGTCCCAGTGCCTTTCGATGAGTTTAACGAACTTCTGGTACGGTTTCAGTCGTTGCCATCGTAGAGAGGATTTCCAATTCTCGAAGAACTTTCGCGCCCATGTTTCTGAACGATAGTTCCATAGTTGTCCGAAAGATTCCTTGAGAAGATATGCTTTATTTAAGCGTTTATTGGCAGCCAGTAGAGTATCCAGCGCTTGTTTGCCTGTCAGTGTCAGATTGAACCGATGGGATAGCAGGTTGTACTTTTGTCCTTTAACAAATGCACGATTCTTTCCAGACAGACGGGCATATTCTGTTTTACGAACTTTATCAATGGCCTCGCCAAGATGCCGCATGATATGGAACTTATCGTAAAGGATTGCTGCATGAGGTACATTTCTGATCGTGGAGTTCTCGAAGGCTTTCCACATGTCCATCACGACAAGTCTTATACGCTTGTTTTTACTGGGTCCAAGCCGGTCGTAAAATTGATTCATGCTCTGTTCGGAACGGTCTTGACCACCAAACCAGATCGGACGGCCTTTTTCCAAATCGCTGACGATAATCCGATAGTTATGGCCTTTACTGATCGAAAGTTCATCAATACCGATAACCTTGGGTTTAGGTTTGCCAGCTCGACGGAGCTGTTCTTGCATATACTGTTTCTCAAGGTCTTTGACCGTTTTCCAGTTTATGTGCAGTTCTTTGGCAATGTCGCTGATGGTTGATGTACGGCATCGTCTACCTACATACAGAGCAAACCGTTTGGTATAGAACGGATTGTCGGCAAGAAAATCAAATCTTTCCTGGGTCACTTTCTGACATTTCTGACATCTTACGCGACGGATTTCCAAATCAAGATAAATTCTCGTGTCTCCACAGGAAAGGTCTCTTACCCGTCGCACTTTGTGGTCATAGAAGCTCCGATACTTCCGACTACAGTCTGGACAACGAGTTTTTTTTCGATTCGTTTGAGTCTGATGACTCTTGCTTTCGGATCACCGAAAATTCCAACCACCTGTTGTTTAGGTTGAAATCCTGGAAACCGATAAGCATCTGATAGTCTCTTGTATTTGATCATAAACCAATGAAATACATGTCAAACTTTTATGCAAGTAAAATATTAACACAACTTGTTTTTTTATAAATAATTATGTCGTTAAACTACCCACTCGATTGGGAGAAGAGCCATATTTAAAACCGGTCATAATAGGAATTGAATTATTTAAAAATGGTGGTAATTGTGTTCCAGCTCAAAGAATGCGTTTTTCTTTCAGTAGCGTCCCAGTGAAATATTTTCCCTTTGGTCACATTTCACGGGGCAGGCCCTGTGGAATAATGCATTTATATGATGATATATTGACAATTTTAATGGTGTGTTTGTTATTTGGATCGGATGACACGGTTTTTATGATGGAGACCACACGCATTTTCTTACTAAAATCTCTTTCCTAATCCCGCCTGTTTTAATACTCCATTTGCTGTGTGCCTTGATTTTATTTTATTATCAACTGTAAATCTTTTTCCACTTATGGGGCTGAACCAGATTTCATGGTCCCCCTTTCCCTTTCTTTCGAAAGCGCAACCAGCTTTGTCGAGTATTTTTTTCAGATCCGGGGTATAGTTATTAGCCACCTAACTCAACCTGAGAGCCTTCTCTATTCTTTCTCCAAAGAGGTGAAATGGTATCGCTTTGTCACCTTTATCATCAACCATGCCATTTGCCTCAAGCAACTCGGGGATCAATACGTGAAGCTTCGCCACCAGATTTTCCATGGTTTCTGCCTCAGTGATTAAACCAGGAACATCCTTGCTTTGAGCAACCCAAACGCCAGCTTCAGCATCCCAAAATGCTTTGACTCGGATTTCCTTTCTCATATATTACCTCGTTTATTTATGCTTCTTCAATATTTCTTATTATTACAAATCCAATTTATGACTATATCAGAAAAACTACCAATTTATTTTAACAATTCTCTGTGGCTTAGCCCGGCAGCTACCTGGCGGGCGGTTACTTTCTTTTACTGTATAGTCGCTAAGGATAAATGTTTCATAAGTTTTCACTTTTTCCAAATATGCGGTTCAGATTGCTTGAATCGGTCAGATCCCCATAGTGAAGAAAATCTTTCTTTCCATATATTTCGTGGTTGTTAAATAGATGATCGATTCTACCGGTATTGAAGGAACTGCTGCGGCGGATAATGCCGTGTACGATGTAGCCTTTTTGGAGGAGGAGTTCGGTTCACCCTGTTAGATAATATCATTTTGTTATTAGATCCGAGATTAAATAAGATACTTGTCCCGTATTACAATTTTCCACTTGTTTTGTCTATCTAACGGGGTAAATAATAAACTACAAATTCTTTTTTAACTACGAATTATCCGTCAGTTGCCGGATGCCTTCGGCACACAGATTACACTAATATATTTTTTTATTTAATTCGTCAAATTCGAGTAATTAGTAGTTGTTAATGAATCTTTCATATTTTAGGGAAGGTTCACCAAAGTTCACCAACAAACCAAGTTTCATTTTGGTTGCTGAGAAGAACCTTTTAACTACGAATTTCGCAGATTACACTAATGTTTTTTTAACTACGAATTCCACGGATTTACCCTGTGGAATAGATCCCTTTTATCTATTGAAATATCTGTAAAAAGGTTATTCCACGGGGTGAACACTAATTTTTGTTTTTCCTAATTCGTTAAATCCACGGAATTAGTAGTTACTCTCTTTCTGTGCTTGTCCTGCCGTGGCAGTGGTAATTAGTGGACGTCTTCTCCCAAACGGGCATTTCTTCATAACTTTTGTACACTCCATTCCCTTAATCTAAATCTTGATCTTGATCTTAGTCTTAATCTTAACCTCTGCCTCTGCCTTTGCCTACAAGTGGTTATTCCACGGGGTGAACGCGAATTATTTTTATTATTTCCTGTCCACGAATGACACTAATTATTTTTACCGCGGTGGCGCAGTGTTTTTCCTCTCGCCCGCCTGACCTGAGTCAAGTCGGGCAGGCCCGCCTGACTGCATCTTTCGGGCAAGCGAAGGTCACAACCACCGCCTTTGGCGGGGTTCAGGACGCCCCGGTACGGTCCCCGAAGGATCGGGGCAGGCTGTTCCTCCCTACCCCGTCTCATAAGAGATCCCTGGGACGTCATCGCCTGCCTGTCCTGTGAAATGTGGCCAATGAAGCAAATTGTCTGACCGTATTATTAATTTCAAACGAATAAATCATCAAAACGTCAATAATAGTATTAGCGATAAATATTTTTTCTGTGACCAATAAGGTGTACAGATATAAGTTTTTCATCATAATCACATGTATACAGTATCCGGTAATCACCAATTCTTAGTTTGAATAATCCTTTCAATTCTCCTTTTAAGGGTTCAGGAATAATCATTTCAAAATTTTCTTTTAGCCAATTAAGTTTTTTTAAAATACGATGTACGATAGCTGCGTCCAGAGAATTTATATCTTCCAATGCTTTTTTTCGTAACTCTACTGTATATTTCATCAGGTGCTCAAACCGTACTTTTAATATTTTCTAAGGGGATACCCTTTTCCCCGTCTGCTTGAGATTTAAGAGATTTTTTTAACCTGACCTTTATGTCTTCTCGGAGTTCTAATCCTTCATCAGGATCTTTCAAAATATGAAGAATTTTTTCTTCAACCAATTCATCAACCAATTCTTTTATATCCTCATTTGTTAATTCTATTAATTTTTTTGTTCTCATTTCATTACCCTTTTCTTGGTTATTTGTTAGTTGTTTATTCGTTCCTGTGAATCAGTCCTCGCTTCTACCGGTATTGAAGGAACTGCTACGGCGGATAATGCCGTGGACGATGTAGCCTTTTTCAAGGAGGAGTTCTGTTCACCCTGTGTAATAGATATTAGTATAAAGTTTATGGCATTTATATACACCAATTTATTACACGGGGTAAAGTAGGAACCGTCTCTTGCTTGCCCTGTAGCGAAGCATATCGGGGCCCTGTTAGATAATATCCTATGGTTATTAATATCTCTATATAAATTAGGAATGTGTTTCATCTAATAATTTTTATTTTATTATAATCTATCTAACGGGGTTCACCCTGTTAAATAATAACTTTATCTATTTTGGAAAACATTTTAAAAATCTATTTAACGGGGTAATGCCGGTGATGCCTGCCCCGTCTCAAAGAGATCCCTTTGGGATAAGGAGCGAAGCGCCTGCCCCGTGCTACGAAGTAGCTTATCGGGGACTGTATCGGGGAGTGCTTTTTTTACCCCATTAAATATTGCTTCGCATTTCACGGGGTAAACCCGGTTAAATATTTTCTTATTATTTTCATTATCCTTATCACCCTCTGTGCCTAAATTATGTTGGACAGTTTTAGACATTAAATTATGTCAGGCGGAAAACAGAGAGGTTCAAATTGAAAAAGACAAAACAAAAAGATCAATCAATCAAGATTGTTCAAATACCGAACACAGAAGTAAACCC
>JAHIOG010000425.1 GCA_018895675.1 bacterium | reverse complement strand
TGCCGTATCAAACACTAGTTTCCAGTATCATTCATAAATATCTTTCCAATAATTTATTTGAGAAGAAATCTGTTTATAAAGCGCACGAAGCAAAACCAAAGTTGGAAAAGCCATGAACTACAATGCCACTTCCGAAGGTCACAGCGGACTCTATGGAGAATCTCTCCGAGAAAAGACACCAAGTATGTCCTGAGCGAAGTCGAAGGAACACGAAGTATTAATAAAAACTAATCCTATAGGACAAATGGTTTCTATTATTCATGTTCTTAGTGACTTTGTGCCTTCGTGGCGAAAATATATAAATGATCAAGGTCTGATAACTTTTAAAATTGATAATAAAGGAAATTAAGAATGAAAGCATTAATAACAGCAGGTGGACATGGAACCCGGTTACGACCGATTACTCATACGCAGAATAAACACCTGATCCCGATTGCCAACAAGCCGATATTGAATTATGCGCTGGAGTATGTTAGAGAAGCCGGCATTAAAGTAGTTGGAATTATCACAAATAAGGACGGATCGGAAGTTAAAGATGTTTATGGTGACGGGAAGGAACTGGGATTGTCCATCACGTATATTCCCCAGGAGCGTCCTTCCGGACTCGCTGATTGTGTCCGCATCGCACAGCCATTTATCGGCAATGATTCTTTTGTTTTTTATCTCGGAGATAACATCATAGTCGGCGGAATCAGGCGTTTTATTGATGAGTTTCGTGCCAATGATTCGAATTGTCACCTGGTGCTGGCGAAAGTTCCGGATCCCGAACGTTTCGGGGTTCCTGAAATAAAAGATAATCATATCGTCCGCATTGAAGAAAAGCCTCAAAAACCCAAAAGTGATTATGCCGTAACCGGAATTTATATCTATGACAGTTCCATTTTCGAAGCTGTAAACAGTATTAAGCCCAGCGCCCGCGGGGAATTGGAAATATCCGATGCTCATCAGTATCTGATCGAGAAGGGGTTGAAAATCAGCTATTCGGAAATAACGGGCTGGTGGAAGGATACCGGCAAGCCGAATGATTTGCTGGAAGCCAACCGGCTGGTATTAGACAATATTTCTCCAAATATTGCCGGTAAAGTTGATCAGGACAGCAATATTTCAGGACGCGTGATTATCGGAGCTGGAGCGGAAATAAAAAATAGTAATGTCCGCGGTCCTGCGATCATTGGCTCCGGAACAAAGATTATTAATTCCTATATCGGTCCTTATTCTTCAATTGAACGGGATTGTGTCATTCAAAATTCGGAGGTGGAATTCAGCATAATTTCGGAAAATTGCAAAATATTGAATCAAAAGATTCGTATTGAAGCCAGCTTATTAGGGAAAGACGTTACAATTATCGAAGCCAACGCCAAACCTTTTACAAACCGATTTATCATTGGTGATCAAAGCATCATAGAAATCCGATAACATTGATCAAAACAGTCAGCTTTCGAACGCTTGGTTGTCGCTTAAATCATTCTGAATCCGATTCGATTCAATTTGAGCTCCAGAGCGCCGGCTTCACTATTGTTAATAACAAAACTCCCGCAGATTTAACTATTATCAATAGCTGTGCCGTGACCCGGCAGGCGGAGGCGAAAACCCGCGGCGCTATCGCGGCTGCCCGGCGAATTTCGCCCCGGGGGAAAATTACGGTAGTGGGATGTTATTCCCAGTTATCGCCGGATGATCTGATGGATCTGAAGGGCGTTGATCTGGTCCTGGGCAATTCCGAGAAGTATAGAATCCGGGATTTCCTGGAAGCCATTGAAAAAGAGCAAGTGGAAATCCATGTCGGTAATGTTTTAGAGGAAAATACTTTTCCTGCGGTTGGAGTCATATCGAAAGGTGATCGCACAAGAACCCAGTTGAAAGTTCAGGACGGCTGTGATTATAAATGTTCCTACTGTGTAATTCCCTTACTTAGAGGAAGAACCCGGAGCCGCGATTTTCAGGCATGTATCGATGAAACGAAAATGCTTGTTGATCATGGCTATAAGGAAATAGTGCTGAGCGGGATCAATATCGGGAGCTATCGGACTGAAGCCGGACAGGATTTTACCGATCTTGTGGAAGGCATACTTGAAAAAACGGCTATCTGCCGGCTGCGGATCAGTTCAATTGAACCGGACCTGATTTCGGATCGATTAATATCCATAATGCGGAACGAACCACGCCTTTGCCGCCATTTTCATATTCCATTGCAACACGGTTCAAATGAAATGTTGGGCTGGATGCGTCGAAGATACCGGATAGAGTCGTATCAGGAAACCGTTGCTAAAATAGCTGATCAGATTCCGGATGTGTGCATCGGGACAGATGTTTTAGTTGGTTATCCGGGTGAAACTGATAAACATTTCCAGAAAATGGTCGATGTCTTGCAACGATTGCCAATCGCCTATTTTCATGTATTCCGATTTTCATTCCGACCGGGAACTCCGGCATCTCAGATTAAATCTACGGTTTCTCCATCCGTGAAAAAGGAACGTTCCGAATTGTTGAGAAAATTAAGCAAATCCAAAAAAGTTCATTATGTTCGGGGTTTTTCAGGTAAAGAATTATCGGTTTTATTTGAAAAGAAAACGAAATTGGGGCTTTACGAAGGACTGTCAGATAATTATATTACAGTCAATGTAAAATCAAAGGAGCCGCTGATCAATCGGATTATAAAAATTGCCATCACACAAGTAAACGGCGCCACTGCTCAGGGAGAGATTACTCGTGACTAAAAGGACATATTTTATCGGGATCGCCGGGAATATCGGAGTCGGAAAAACGACTATGACAGATATTATTGCCGATCGATTCGGATGGAGAGCATATTATGAATCCGTAATTGATAATCCCTATCTGGAAGATTTTTACGAGGATATGAAGCGCTGGAGTTTTAACCTGCAAATATATTTCCTGTCTCACAGATTCAGGACGCATAAAGTGATGACTGAAAACGGTATTTCATCGGTGCAGGATCGCACGATTTATGAAGATGTCGAAATTTTTGCCCGTAATCTTTATGAAATGGGCAATATGTCGAAGCGGGACTGGGAGAATTATTGCGCATTATTTGATATTATGACATCCTATCTGAAAAAACCGGATTTGATCATATATCTGCGCGCGAGTGTGGATACATTATTAACGCGTATAAAAAAACGGTCGCGAGGGTTCGAAAGTACTATTTCGCCGGAATATATCTATATGCTAAATATCGCATATGAACGTTGGATCAAGCGGGCGCAGGGGCAATATCCGGTTAAGGTGGTTGAGACGGATAATTTTGATGTATTTGAAGATGCTGACAAACTTGAAGAGTTACTTCGGGATATTCGACAATACTGTCCTGAATGTGAATAAATATTTGTTAATTATGAAAGGTATGGATTTTTCCGATATACTTAATTGTTTTTACCGAAGGAATTAGATAAATTCAGACGGTTTTTGGGATAGGATTGGAAGCCGCCACATTGAAAAATATTGCTGTATTTGCTTCGGGACGAGGCTCAAATTTTTCAGCTGTATTAGAACAGATTAAACTGGGTAACATAGCGGCGGAAGTAGTTTGTGTCATCAGCGATCATGTCCAACCGCCTGTTTTTGATATTGCCGTGGATCATGGAATCCCAACGCACTGGGTGAGCAGAAAGCAATTTTCGGCGGCAGAAGATTATGCTGGTTTTTTAATTGGATTGCTTGAATCCTATGATGTTGATCTGGTCTTGCTGGCAGGATATTTGAAATTGATTCCTTCCCCGTTTGTTAAACGATATCGGTATGCAATGATCAACATTCACCCGGCGCTGTTGCCGAACTTCGGCGGAAAAGGATTCTACGGGATGAAGGTGCATGAAGCAGTGATAGAGTCCGGCGTGAAAATCACCGGTGTTACGATTCATTTTGTTGATGAATGCTATGATAGGGGATCGGTTATTTTACAGGAAACGGTTGAGGTTTTAGAGGATGATACTGCAGAATCTCTCGCTCACAGAGTGTTGCAGGTTGAACACCGGGTTTTCCCGCAGGTTGTAAAGGCATTTTGTGAGGATAAGATCCATATAAGTAATGGTAAAGTAATCTGGGAGAAATGAGTTCCTTTAATATAAAGCGCGCGATTATCAGTGTCTGGAACAAGGAAAATATTGTTCCATTTGCCGGAACGCTCCAGTCGAAAGGTGTGCGGATTTATTCGACCGGCGGGACCTTTCGGAAATTGTGCGAGGAAAATATTACTGTCGAAAAGATCGAAGATCTGACAGGTTTTCCGGAAATTATGGGTGGGCGTGTCAAGACTCTCCATCCCCTGATATTTTCCGGGATTTTAGCAGACAGCGCAAATCCCGATCATATTGACGACCTTAATAAAGTGAATGCAACAGCTTTTCAACTGGTGGTTGTTAACCTCTATCCATTTTCCGAAACCTATCATACCGGTGATAATAGTGATGAAGAGATAGCCGAAATGATTGATATCGGCGGTCCGAGTATGTTAAGAGCTGCGGCAAAGAATTATAAAAGTGTTGCCGTTTTATCGCATCCATCGCAATATGATGAGTTTATAAAACGATTTGAAGCCGGTGAAATTAATGAAAATTACCGCCGGGCACTTGCTAAAAATGTATTTGTAGAGACGAGTAATTACGATACGGATATTGCAACATTTTTTTCTGAAGATAAAGATCCTTTGCCAGGTTTGTGGCTGAATCACTACCAAAAATCAGCAGATTTGCGCTATGGCGAAAATCCCGATCAGCAAGCCGCGCTATACAATCCGCAATCAGACCCGAAAGCGCAGCCGTTTCACCAGTTACAGGGTAAAGAAATTTCATACAATAATTATGTCGATTGCATTGCCGCTTATCGCATTGCGTTCGAATATAAAAATAAATTAGCTGTTTGTGTTAATATCAAGCATACAAACCCCTGTGGATTCGGGCTTGGGCAGACGCCGTTGGATGCATATTTGAGGGCAGTGAAAGCCGACCCGGTAAGTTATTTTGGAGGTATTGTCGGTGTAAACAGACCGGTTGATAAAGCGCTGGCGGAAGAATGCACAAAAAGCTTTCTCGAATGTATTGTGGCGCCCCAGTTTTCCACGGAAGCCCTTGAAATTTTAGCAAAAAAGAAAAATTTACGTTTACTAATACCCAATCAGAATTATCTTGAATCAAAATTTGATATCAAAGGTTATGGAAAAGGACTGCTTGTCCAGGAAGCGCAGCACGGCGATGATAATGAAGAGAAATGGGAGATGGTAACGGAGCAGAAACCACACAATCAATTTTATGAAGCGCTTCGCTTGGGATGGCACCTTGTGAAACATGTTAAATCAAACGCCATAGTATTAGCGGATAAAAATGGTTCTATTGGCGTCGGCGCCGGACAGATGTCACGGGTTGATGCATTAAAGATTGCCATTCGCAAAGCCGGAGAAGCCGGGCTGGATATTAAAAATTCAATTATGGCGTCAGACGCATTTTTTCCGTTCAGGGATTCAATAGACCTCGCTGTAGAATATGGAGTTGTTGGTGTGATCCAGCCGGGCGGCAGTGTTCGTGATAAAGAAGTTATTGAAGCATGTAACGAGCATGGATTATTCATGTTGTTTACACATAAACGAGTATTTAAACATTAATAGTTGGAGCAAATATGGGTTTTTCGTTTTTTAATATTTTTGCGGGAGATATCGCTATTGACCTTGGCACGGCGAATACTTTGATATACATGAAAGGTAAAGGGATTATTTTAAACGAGCCAAGTATTGTTGCCCGATCTACACATGATGGTGAAGTCCTTGCAATCGGAAACAATGCGAAAGAAATGGTTGGGAAAACTCATCGGGATATCACCACTATTCGACCGATAAAAGATGGTGTTATTGCTGATTTTGAGGTGACCGACGCCATGATTCGTGGATTTATCCGCAAAATCAATTTGAGCAGGATTGCCCGACCCCGGATCGTTATCTGTATTCCATCGGGTATCACAGCAGTGGAAAAACGGGCTGTCAGAGATTCAGCCGATCGCGCTAATGCCCGAGAGGTTTATCTGGTTGAGGAACCAATTGCCGCGGCAATCGGAATTGGTATCGATATTTCCAAACCGGTTGGAAATATCATAGTCGACATTGGTGGCGGAACGACTGAGATAGCGGTTATAGCGCTGAATGGGATTGTTAACAAACAGTCAATTCGAATAGCCGGTGATGAAATGGACGATGCAATTATTCAGTACTTTAAATCGGAGCATAATCTATTAATTGGGGAAATAACTTCAGAATGGATCAAGTGCACAGTTGGTTCGGCAATGCCGATCAATGATACTACAGTTGCTGTTAAAGGACGCAGCCTAGTTGCCGGTATTCCCAAAACAATCGAAGTTTCATCAGTTGAAATCAGAGAATGTTTGAAAGATACGATTGATCTTATTGCACAAGCCATCAAGCAGGCGCTGGAAATGACACCGCCGGAATTATCATCGGATATTCTCGATAGAGGTATTATACTGACAGGTGGCGGCGCCTTGCTAAAAGGCCTCGATCATCGAATTCGCGTAGAAACCGATTTGCCGGTGAATGTCGCTGAAGAGCCATTATTATCTGTCGTAAAAGGAACAGGAATGATTATTGAGAATATTCATAAATATAAAGAAGTGCTTGTTTAGAATAAATGTGGAAAAAAATAATAGTAATACTGTTTAATTTTTATGAATACATCCTTTTTTTAATTCTAATTTTTCTTTCCTTTTTAATATTATTTATGAATGAGGCGCCTCAAGTGCGGGCGTTACAAGGCGACATAGCCGATGTGTTCGCCTTTGTTCACTATCCCGGAATCTGGATTAATCAATTATCTGGTTTATTGGAAGAAAACGAGGTATTAAAACATGAAAATCTGCAGTTAACACTCCAAAATATTGAATTTAAAGAGGCATATATTGAAAATCAGCGATTGAGAAAAATGCTGAATTTTCTTGATAGCTCTGCTTATCATATAATCCCGGCTAAAGTTATTAATAAAGGCGCCACAGCGATTGTTAATTCAATTTTACTGAATGTCGGCAGCCAAAAGGGTGTCCAGCCGAACATGGCGGTCATTTCGACCAAAGGAATTGTTGGCAAAACGATTGCCGTAGGTAATAAAACCACTCAGGTCCAGATATTTTTGGATGTGAATTTTAGACTTAGTGTTAAGTTTCAGGATTCAAGGGTGCTGGGAATAATAATGTGGCACCCCGATGGGCGCGCAGAAGTCCGTGAAATTCCAAATACTGCTGAAATCCACCCGGGAGAATTGGTATTGACTTCCGGTTATAGTAAAATATACCCTCCAAATATGATTGTTGGCAAAGTTGTTGAAGTGAATCGTTCAGAGAATGGATTATTTCAATCGGCTATTATTCGTCC
>JAHIOG010000424.1 GCA_018895675.1 bacterium | reverse complement strand
CCAGCGCCCTCTTCCCGTCTTCACCGCTGACAGGTGGTGGAGTGCCTGTTTCGATGGCATGTGTAAATGCCCGCAGCTCCTCAAGCATGGCATTGGATTTATCTGTATCAACCTGCTTACATGTAATGACTTTTTTTCGGTCGGAAGCAGTTACCAGTTCGGCAATTTTAATTGACCCTTGTGGAAGTTCGCCGGCGTCCTCTGAAAGAGAATATATTTCAGTCTGATTTTTCAGGAAATCTATTGAAATGTAAGCGTCCTTTTGAAAAATTCTAATTTTACGCATCTGTTTATTTGACACTCTGCTGGCGGTGATATTGGCAACACAGCCATTGGTAAATTTTATCCGAGCGTTGGCAATATCGATAGTGTCAGTAAGAATTGGGGCGCCGGCAGCGTCAATCTGCTCGACATCCGATTGAACCAGTGATAGAATGATATCGATATCGTGGATCATAAGATCAAGTATAACTGCAACATCAATACCGCGGGGATTAAATTGTGATATACGGTGGGATTCGATAAATAGCGGTTTGACCGGATAGTCTTTCAAACCGGACAGCGCCGGATTAAACCGTTCTATATGACCTACCTGGAGCACCAGGTTTTTCTTTTTTGCCAGTTCGATGATTTCGTTGGCTTCATCAATGGTTTGCACGAAGGGTTTTTCACAAAAAACGTGAATTCCTTTATGAAGAGCTTTTTTCGCGACATCGTAATGTGAAATTGTCGGCACTACTATCGAAATAGCATCGCAGTTATTTAATAACTGATTCAGTGAGTTGAAAGAGGTCGCCATGTATTCTTTCGCAATTTGATCACTGCGCTTTTGATCAGTATCAAAAAAGCCAACCAGTTCCACATTTTCCAGTGATTGCAGGTTTTTTATGTGCCATTTTCCCAGGTGTCCGGCGCCAATTACAGCAATTTTCAACATAAGGTCCTCTTTTTTGTCATAAAATATAATTCTTGAACCGCAATATTAAAAATGATATCCTTTCCCGTCGATTTCAGTTCGAACATAAAAAAGTGGTCTCTGGTCATTTGGCTGCTCCTATTTCTTTGACATTCCTCGGTAAATTTCGTACTTTTCACCGGTTGAAAAATTGAAATGAAAAAAATCCGATATTTAAAAAAACCTAACAAAATTATCGCTAATCGCCGAAAAGACGAAAAGAGATTACTGATTGCATTCATTGGTGTCATCTGGCTGCTAACAGTTGTTCTAATATATTTTTATCCTAAATCGGCGCCGTCGAAAAGTATCGTGTATCTTGAAGGAAGATCTTTTTTAAATAATGCGGTGCGAAACACGCTGGCAAGGCAGGGCTTTACCGAAATTCAGATTGAAAGCGATAACACTGAAGGATTTTTCCTGGCATTTGCTGTTCCGCCGGGAATGAGCGGCAAAGAAGCGATCGAAACAGTCAAACCCATCATTCAGAGAAAGGGGTGTAGTGTCCGAAGCGTCAATCGCTTTTCCCAAAACCGGGGATTTATGGTGTTGGTAGATTATTACAATCAGTCAATCGGTACAATCACATTTCTGAAGGGTGAGAATTTAAATGATTACCTTATTCTGAAAGGTGAATTGCGGAGCAAGCCAAAGTTGGCGGTTATTATTGATGATTTTGGCTATAGTAACGGTGAAGTGATCCGGGGATTCATTCAGCTAAATGCGAAATTAACCATGTCGGTTATCCCCGGACAGCGATATTCACGCTGGACATCGTCCGAGGGCAAAAAATACGGCAAAGAGGTTATCATTCATATGCCCATGGAGCCGGAACGTTCAGAATACAGTACGGGTGAGGATCAATATCTTATTAGGCACACAATGCGTTCTTTTGAGGTTGAACAGCGAATTTCTGCCGCCATGATGGAGCTGCCGGAAGCGATTGGAATGAACAACCATATGGGATCATTGGTAACTGCCGATAAGGAAGTGATGCAGATGGTAGTCAACAGCCTGAAGAAAAAGGGTCTGTATTTTATCGATAGTTTGACATCACCTCGAAGCGTCGCTTATGAAGTCGCCAAGGTTCAGGGTATACCGTCAGCCTTTCGTTCGGTATTTCTTGATAATATCCGAGATAAGAGCGAAATTCAGGCGCAGTTTGAAAAAGCGATAAAAGTTGCCAGGCGGCGTGGTTCGGCAATTGCCATAGGTCATGTTCATTTGGAAACGCTGGAGGTGTTAAGGCAATTAATTGAAGCGGGCAGGTTTTCGGGGATTTCTCTTTGTTTTGCCTCGGAAATTGTTTTGTGAAAGGAACAAACTAAAATGCCTTATTTTGAAGTTAATTTTGATCCGTTTATCGCGCTGGGAAAAATAACGAACTCTCCGGTATCCAATCCGCTGAACCTGCTGAGCTTTGTGGAATCGGTTGGAGCTGCCGGCATCAGTTTTACTTATGGGCCGGAAACGGGGCAGATGAACAATGTAACCCTGTTACGCTCTATGACTAATTGCCGTATAAATATCCGGGTTCCGGCTGACATGCAGGTCCTGCAAAAAGCGATTCTTTTACGACCGGACATTGTGACGCTCTGCGATATGGAAAGAGAGGATACAACCGTTCAGATTCCCTCTAAATCGATCAAGGAACTTGTCGACACTGTATTAAATATTGAGGACCTGGGTGTTGCCATCCGTTTGAAACCCGATGTAAAGCAGTTAAAGGAAGCCTATCAGATGGGCATCGATGAAATCGAAATTGCCACAAATGAACTTGCCCGTCACGATAAACCGACGCCTTTTCTGGAATGTCTTGAAAAAATTACACATACTATTCATATAGGCCTTAAAAATAATCTGCGTATAGCTGCCGGTGGTGAGTTAGATCGACGCCTGATCCGGGCATTGAATGAAGTAATAGATGTGGAATTCATATCAGTTGGTAAAGCCTTGTTATCCAGGTCGCTGATGTGGGGTCTTGAAAATACCTTAAAAGAATTTAATGAAGTGATTGATATTAGATAATTAGGAGATTGTAGGTATGATTTTGGTTTCGAAACAATATTTGGGCGACATTGTTGAAAGTTTTCATATTGGATATGCGACTGCTGTAGATGAAAAAGGTGAAATCATTTTTTCAGCAGGGGAACCGGAATATCCCATATTTATTCGTTCAGCTGCAAAGCCGTTCCAGGCGGTTGCACTGTTAGAATCCGGTGCAGTTGATAAATTCAACCTGACGGATGAAGAAATTGCGATCGCTTGTGCCAGCCACAACGGGGAGGTGTTTCATACGGAAACTGTCGCCAGCTTGCTTAGAAAGATCAATATGAATATAGATGATCTGTTATGTGGAATCCATCCCCCATATGACCGTACCAGTTATGAACAGCTGATTCTTCAGGGACGCCGTTTGACAGCGCTCCATAATAATTGTTCCGGTAAACATGCCGCCATGCTGGCGATATCGAAAGCTATGGATGTGGTTTCCAATAATTATACCGACGTTGAACACCCTGTCCAACAACGGATCTTCGAAAAGATCAAACACTATTCGGAAAAAGATAAAATTCCGGTAGAAGTAGATAGTTGTAACACGCCTACATTCTTCCTGCCGTTGTTTAATCTTGCACTGATGTATCGGAAATTAGCCGAAGGCACCGATGAATATATGCAGAAGATATTTCATGTAATGAGCCTGCACCCCAGACATATTGCAGGTAAAGAACGCTTTGACACAGATTTTATCACGGCGCTCCATGGTAAAGGAATATCAAAAGTTGGTTCCGAAGGCGTCAGAGGCATTGGTATTCGAACAGATTCCGGGCATGTCGGTATTGCCATCAAAGTTTTAAGCGGCAGCAAGGAAGCGGCGGATTCCATGTCTGTAGCAGTGCTGAAACACCTGAAAATTTTGGATGAAGAAGTATTAACCAAGTTGGATAAGTATTATTGCCCGACATTAAAAAGCCATTCCGACAAAGATATTGGGCGTATCGAGACAGAAATCATCGTCAACGAAGATAAGTAGTACAAAATTCTTCAAATACTCTTGTATTTTTTCCCGGTTGGGGAAGCAGCTATAATGATAAAAACTATTTTTTTTGATCTCGGAAATGTTTTGATTCATGTTGATAAAGAACGGGCAATTTGGGAAATCGCCAAACTGCCCGGACTCAATTTGAATACCGTTAAGCAGATTGCCGAATCGAATCTGGAGAAAGAATTTGAAAAAGGTTATTTTAGCGCTGATGAGTATATTGATAAATTGCAGCGCGAGTACGGGATTCTGATCAATGTCACGCTGGATCATCTGATAGACATCTGGCAGCAACCCTTTGAAATCATACCTGAGGTTTGGGAACTTATCCCGGTTCTAAAAAAGCAGGCGCGACTAGTACTGTTGTCCAACACGAATGACCTTCATATAAGGGCCGTAAGAAAAAAATATTCAATATTAGACGAATTGGACAATCTTGTACTTTCCTACGAGGTGGGTTCATGTAAACCGGAAGAGCAGATATACCGCGAAGCGCTTAAAATTGAAGACAGTTTGCCTGAAGAAAGTATTTTTATTGATGATCTTCACGAAAATGTTGTTGCCGCTCGACTGATTGGTATCCGGTCTCATCAATTCCAGCATGTTGAGGGACTGAGGACATTTCTGCAAGAATCGGGGTTTTCTTTGATATAACGTCTCTATAATCGATACACTGAATTGGATTGCATGTTTTTACAGTTTGTAATAATTTGATGCCAATGAAAACACAAATGAAGAAACCGGACGATTTTAAAAAACTTATTCTGCATATTTCAACGGCTTTTATTAATCTGGTTCCCGGTGAAGTGGATAATAAAATCAATGAAGCCCTGAAACTGATTAGAGAGTTTACCGGATCGGACAGCAGTTATGTTTTTCTGTTGAACCGAAGTCTGAATACAATGACCAATACCCATGAATGGTGTGCTGCCGGGATGCTGGGATCTAGCTATAACGAATTGATCATGGCGGACTACCGGGAAGTGTACACAAAAAAGGGCATTCACTATGAATAGCTACGGCTGGATCTCGATTCTACCACCGCTGTTAGCAATTATTCTGGCAATTAAAACCAAACAAGTATATCCGTCATTATTTCTCGGAATCTGGCTTGGGTGGACGGCGGTTAATGGCTGGAACCCGTTGCTGGGATTGCGTGATACGCTGGAAGCAGCAGTCAATACATTCAAAGACTCGGGGAATACCAAGGTTATCATTTTCAGTATGATGGTGGGCGCCCTGATTATTTTAATGCAGCATTCCGGGGGCGTCCAGGGATTCATTCGCTGGATCAGCGAAAGAGGGTTGGTCAAGAATCGCCGGAGCGCCGGCATAATGTTATGGCTTATCGGCATCCTGATTTTTATTGAAAGCAATATGATCAATCTGGTGATAGGATCTATCGGAAGACCGTTGTTTGATAAGTTTAAAGTCCCCCGGGAGAAATTGGCGTATCTGGCGCATTCAACTTCAGCGCCGGTTTGTGTCATGATTCCATTCAATGGATGGGGCGCCGTTCTGACCGGTCTCCTGGTTGCCCAGCAGGTAGAAAATCCGTTTTTTACGGTGCTAAAAGCAGTTCCAACTAATTTCTATGCGATATTCACTATTCTGCTCGTATTGTTTATTATTACAACAGGAAAAGACTATGGACCCATGGCGAAAGCCGAAAAGCGAGCCAGTGAAACCGGGAAATTGATCAGGGACGGCGCCCAGCTGTTGGTTTCGGAAGAGACTATTGCCATGCCGGTCAAAGAAGGTGTAAAACCGCGACCAATCAATATGATTTTGCCGTTGGTGGCAATGGTGCTGACCGTGCCGCTTGGGTTGTATATTACCGGTGACGGGAATGTTGCTCAGGGGTCCGGCTCCACGGCTGTTTTCTGGGCGGTAATCATAGGTATTTTCGTCGGTGCAGTCCTCTATAAAATACAGGGTATATTTTCATTAAAAGAGATTCTTGATCTGGTCATGAAAGGTATGGGCGGGTTAATTCCCATGGGATTATTGATGGTTTTTGCTTTTACATTGGGAGCGACCTGTAAAACCATGGGAACCGGACCTTATGTGGCAAACCTGGCGTCTGCTACCATCCATCCGGCGCTGATAATTCCTTTAATTTTTTTAATTGCCTGTTTCATTTCCTTCGCCACCGGAACGTCCTGGGGAACTTTTGCGATTATGATACCGATTGCCGTACCGCTGGCATTGAATATGGGATTAAATCTTCCGTTGATGGTCAGCGCGGTAATGGGTGGCGGTGTTTTTGGTGATCATTGTTCGCCGATTTCCGATACGACCATGATTGCCTCCATGGCAACCGCCTGTGATCATATCGATCATGTTAACACTCAACTTCCCTATGCCCTGTTTTCAGCGGGACTGGCACTGGTGATTTACCTGGTGCTGGGATTTATTGGATAAATTTATGCAGAAGATTGAAGCGATAATATTTGATTTTGACGGGGTTGTGGTGGATTCGGAACCGCTGTATGAAGTGGCTGAAAAGCGATTATTTGCAGAATACGGTGTAACCGTTCCCGATGAGGACTGGAAGATATTCAAAGGCAGCTCGGAAATGGGATTTTATAGACTTGTCCGGGATCGATACAATATTGATGCTCCGATTGATGAACTTCGCCGCAAAGGGCGTAACTTTTTACTGGAAGCCTTTGCCGGAGGGCTGCATTACTTCCCCGGTTTCGAAGCCTTTTTGGGGAAAATAAAAGACCGGTATAAAACCGGAATGGTGACGGCAACATCCGGGGAGATTCTGGACTGGATATTCCGCAACACTCCCATTCGTAATCCTTTTTCCAATGTGATTACAGCGGAAGATGTGAATAATTCCAAACCTCATCCTGAACCTTTCCAAAAGATCTGCCGGATGCTGAATGTCTCTCCTGAGAATACAATCGTAATTGAAGATTCCATAATGGGTATACGGTCGGCTCTTGCCGCTGGCGCAATTACAATCGGTTTTCTCAGCAGCTTTACAGCAAAGGATCTGGCGGCAGCCCATTTTACAGCCAGGAACTATGGGGAGATTGAAAATCTGGTGTTTTCATTTATTGAACAAAGCAGAAATGGTAAATAGTTCTTGCATTTTGTGTTGAATAAAAAGATATTACCGACCGTCTGAATGTTATTTTAAAATGTTAATTTTCATAATGATACTTCTGAGAAATTTTTTACCTAATTCTTTTTTTATCCTCTTAAAACCGCCTGGTTCAATTCATAATATATTTCAATTATTTTTGGTTATGACCATGACACCTTTATGTATAATGGTCATGAACCGCTAAACAATAGAAAAGAGTAGCAATGACAAAATCTAATAAATGGATGAACATGCTGAAGAAAGATCCTGTTCCCACCCTGCTGAACAAGGGTCCATTGCCCATCCGATATATAACGGCACAGCGCTTTTATCCCCACGATGAGGAGTTGCTGAACTTCCTTAGAGCGGAAATACTTAGGTTTAAACCAAGGGAACAGTTGTTAGACACACAGCTACCGGACGGATTATGGAAAACAACGAACAAATATCAAATTGAAGAACAGAATCGGGCTATATCCTTTCTTTTACAGCTTCAGAAAATGACCCAATTGCACGATTATGGTTGTACCCGGGATATACCACCGATTCAGAGAGGCATCATTGCATTGTTGAAAACACAGAAGCCAGATGGGAAATTTCCCCTTCTCCTGCATCATCACGGATATACACTGTGGCTCCTGGCTCAGTATGATCTGATTGGTAATCCTTTTGTGGAAAAAGGGTATCGTTGGCTCGCCAAAAGGCAGCGTTCCGATGGCGGTTGGTTATCACCTGCTATGGTACCTTCAGGTGTATCACTTAAAACGACTAAGAGTGGTGTCTGGACTACGCTTTTTGCCTTTCAGGCATTCAGTGTTCATTCGCGCCTGCGTCATTCAGATGTTTGCCGGAAAGCCGCCACTTTTGTGCTGGATAATTATCTGGAAAAGAGTCACACCACATTATTTCCCGAACAGGATGCATGGAATTTTCTCTATACCGATTATTCCGACAATGGTCTTTTTCGCGGTGGCACGCTGCGCTTTGTTGAAGCGCTGGCTCCGCTTGCCGATTATCATAGTCATCCTAATTTTAAAAAAGCCGTCAACTGGCTGTTAGATTTACAAATGAACTCCGGACTGTTGCCAGCAGTGGCAGGTACATCAAAAGAAGGGGATTTTGCCACAACTCTTCGGTTTGTTTCAGCTCTTAAAGAGATGGAAAAGGCAACGTCTTGACAAAAATATTTTTTCTGACCTTAGAATTTTAAACCAAATTGATATTATGAGATTTGTTATATTTATGGGAGTTACGAATGAGTGAAAAAATAAAAGATAACAGTATATTGGAACCGGTCGCCGGTGTGCCGGAAATATTGCCCATCATGGCGCTGCGCAATACGGTGCTGTTTCCTCAGCAGGTAATCCCGATCTATGTGGGCAGGGAGCGATCCCTAAAACTGATTGAAGACCTGCCGGAAACCAAGCGTAGAATCGTGGTAGTGGCTCAAAAAGACGGTTCCGTTGAATTACCCGATAAAGAAGATCTATACGAATGGGGAACAATCGCACAAGTATTGAAGATATTTAATATGCCTGATGGCAGCAAAAGCGCCATCGTCCAGGGGATAGAACGTGCCCGGATTCAGTCCTATATTCAACAGGAACCCTATTTCAAAGGGGCGGTGCTGAAAGTGCAGGAAGTGTATGAACCGGGAATAGAGATCGATGCGCTGGTTGCCAATTTACACCAGTTATACAATAAACTGATCAAAGTGGCTCCCTATTTAACCGAGGAGCACACGACGATTTTATCAAACATTCCGCATCCCGGTCGTCTGGTTGACCGCGCCATGCATCTTTTGAATGTACCGGTAGGGGAGAAACAGGAAGTACTCGAACGTTTGAATGTCAAAGGTCGTCTGGAACGAGCGACGATTATTGTCAGTAAAGAGATCCAGCGGATTGAACTGGGCGAAATGATCCAGTCCGAAGTTCAGGATGAAATCTCCAAAACTCAGCGGGAATATTTTCTGCGTGAACAGCTCAAAACTATTAAAAAAGAGCTTGGCGAAGACGAAGGTACCATGGAGATAAAAGAGCTGGAAGAAAAGATCGCCAAGTCCCGGATGACCGATGAAGCCCGGAAAGTTGCCGAAAAAGAGCTGGACAGGTTGCAGAAAATTCCACCGGCATCACCGGAATATACGGTGTCCCGTACCTATCTGGATTGGTTGGTGGATTTACCCTGGGCAATCTTTACCGAAGATAATGTGGATGTCAAAGAAGCTAAGAATATTCTTGATGAAGATCATTACGGTTTGGATAAAGTAAAAGACCGTGTTGTGGAATACCTGGCGGTTCGCAAATTAAAAGAACAGGTAGAGAAAGACAGCGCCGTAAAAGGTCCGATTCTTTGTTTTGTGGGTCCTCCCGGCGTTGGCAAAACGTCTATGGGAAAGTCCATTGCCCGAGCCATGGGGCGGAAATTTGTGCGTATTTCACTCGGTGGCGTACGCGATGAGGCAGAAATCCGCGGTCACCGGCGAACCTATATCGGCGCTCTGCCGGGGCGCATTATTCAAAGCATCCGTAAATCCGGCTCCAGCAACCCGATTTTTATGATGGATGAAATCGATAAGGTTGGCGCCGACTTCAGAGGCGATCCGTCATCGGCATTACTGGAAGTGCTTGACCCCGAACAGAACAGCACTTTTAGTGATCATTATCTGGAAGTTAACTATGATCTTTCCAAGGTAATGTTCATTGCCACCGCTAATATGGTGGATACAATTTTACCGGCGCTGCAAGACCGTATGGAGGTGCTGGAATTTTCAGGATATATCGAGGAAGAAAAACTGAATATTGCCAAGACATTTTTGCTTTCGAAACAGATAAAAGAACACGGTCTTTCTAAAACGGAAATGGAATTCAAGGATGAGGCGATTCGGAAAATTATTACGCTTTATACCCGCGAAGCCGGTGTGCGAAATCTGGAGCGGGAAATTGCCAATATCTGCCGTAAAATAGCCCGTGATGTAGCCGGCAGGAAAAAGAAAAAAAGTTATATCGTTGATGAAAAAATGGTTGCCGCCTTATTGGGACCGCAGAAATATTTCGTTGATATTGCAGAGCGGGCAGCACGACCGGGAGTAGTCATTGGATTGGCATGGACATCAGTAGGGGGTGACATTCTGTTCATCGAGGCTACCGGTATGAAGGGCTCCGGCAAACTGCAACTGACCGGACAATTAGGTGATATTATGAAAGAATCGGCAGAAGCAGCGCTCAGTTATATTCGGTCCAATTCCAAAGAATTGGATATTGACGAAAAAATCTTCAGCAAAACCGATATCCATATACACGTTCCCGCCGGTGCTATCCAGAAAGACGGGCCGTCTGCCGGAGTGACGATTCTGACGGCGGTCTATTCACTCTTGAAACAGAGGAAAGTCAAAGATATGCTGGCAATGACCGGGGAAATTACGTTGCGCGGCGCAGTTCTCCCGGTTGGCGGTATCAAAGAAAAAGTTCTGGCAGCTCACCGCGCCGGACTGAGACGGGTGATATTACCGGAGCACAACCGTAAAGATCTTGTGGAAATTCCCAAGCAGATTCAAAGGGAAATGAAGTTTGAATTTGTCAAAGAAATGTCCGATGTTCTGAAACGGGCTGTGCTGAAATAAGGCATTGATTTTTAATATAGAATCCGTAAATTTTCGGGCTTTTTGAGCGAAGATGATTTTCGCTTCCCCGAAACCGGGCGCTTAGCTCAGCTGGTTCAGAGCGCCTGCCTTACAAGCAGGGGGTCACAAGTTCGAATCTTGTAGCGCCCACGTCAATTCCCCGTCGAGAAAACTATATTTTTAATACTTCTGAAAAACCTTCAGATTACCAAATATTGCTGAATATTACCGGTAAAAACCGAAAACTTTTGATAATAAACTGATGCACAGTTTGTCAGAGGAAAGTGTCAATGCTTCTTTAGCAGGTGGTCAGGTGTTTCAAAACAACTGATCTTTGGAAAATATTGTTTTAAGCAGGCCTCCCCGCCAAAGACGCAGTCGGGTAGGGAACCTGCAACCCTCTGCTTTGAAGATATTTGGTTTGTAGACAAACAAAATAAGAAAAGTTCGTATACGTCGTACGAATACGATAGTTGAAATAATAATTCGGGGGTATCCACTTGAGTGAGGTTTGTGAGAGCTATGTATTTGATCTTAATGGAATTAGTCCAATTCATTTGTCTGTTCCGAAAAAATACTGTAATTTACTCTGTATCAATGCGTTATGAATAATTTACACCAGTAAAGTGAATACCCCCATAATAATTTATTCTAATGATTACTCCAAACGAATATTTAACAATATATTAACAAAGCTATATGTGATTATCATTTTGATAATAATCGTTTTGGAATATTAATAATCAAAGGTTATATTCATTTGTATGAAATATATGGTACCTAAAAATTATGGATATTAAATAGTAAAAAGTCACAGATAAAATGGTTACGAAGAATCGATATGAAAGATATAATATATTATTCGCAGTATTCATTTTTGCGATTATACTTATTATGGTTTATAACCTGATTTTACTAAACAGAGATAGATTTCATTCTGAATCAACAACCAAAATATATTTTGCTGATAATATGTCAGCGGCACATTTAAAAATAATTCAAGAATTCAACAAATTATATTCCGGTAAAATTGAAATAGTCCCGATTGACCTGCCTTTTACAAAATTTACTACGAATGAAAGAAAAGAGCTAATAGCTCGATCACTTCGAAGCAAAGATAGTCACATCGATATTTTTGCAGTTGATTTGATATGGGTTCCTAGATTTGCTAAATGGGCGGAACCTCTTTCTCTGTATTTTTCGCAAAAAGACCTGTCGAAAATATTGTCTTATGCTCTCTCCACATGCTATTATGAAAATAAATTAGTTGGGATTCCGCTTTATTTAGATATTGGTGTGATGTACTACCGTCGCGATATAATATGTAAATATCCCAATAGTTTAGAATTAGAAAAAAAACTTAAAAATTCTATTTCCTGGAAGGAATTTATTCAATTAGGAATCAAACAAAAAACGAACAGATCCTTTTACGTATTTCAAGGAGATAGTTATGAAGGCTTAATCTGTAATTATCTTGAAGTATTTGGTGGAAACGGCGGCAGGCTTTTGACTAATAATAATCTGCAGATTAATTCAATCAAGGCGCAGGAAAGTTGCCAACTGATGGTAGATTT
>JAHIOG010000423.1 GCA_018895675.1 bacterium | reverse complement strand
TTAACCCTACAACGTCATTTAGGAAATATGATGCGATATATAGTTCCAACTAGTCCCGACCCGTCGGGATAAATACTACATTTGGTATATTAAATTTTCAAGTTACGTAGTAGGGTTAAGGTTAAAAACAATAAAAAACCTCATAAAGATTGATAAATTGGATATTTTCTTTCTGAAATAAAATTTGTGTATATTCGTGTACGCCTGAATGACACAGTCGGGCCGGAAATTCGTGGCTAACTTTCATATAAAGGCTTATGAAAAATTTTACGATTAATGTATATTTTACCAAATGAAGCGATTTATCGAAAAATGTATCTCCTTTAGCGGCGCCTGGATCGGCGCCAGATACATATATCGGGAGCTGCTGTTTCCCTTCTTTTTCTCTATTGGCGTGGTGACATTTGTCCTGCTGGCTAATTTTCTGATAAAGTCAGTTGACAGGTTGCTTGGTAAGGGATTGCCGGGGGCGGTGATTTTCGAATTTTTATACTTGAACCTCGCCTGGATTATTGCTATGTCGATTCCCATGGCGGTGCTGGTTGCTTCGCTGATGGCATACGGCAGGCTGGCGGAAGACAATGAGATCACGGCAATGCGCGCCAGCGGCATCAGCTTCCTGACGATTTTAGGACCTGGTATCTTTTTTGGATTTATAGTGGCGGTTTTTATGGTGTTTTTTCATAATAATATCCTGCCGGATTTTAACCATAAAGCCAGATTACTGTCGGGAGATATTTACCGGAAGCGTCCCGGTTTGAATATTGAACCCGGCTATTTCATGGATGATATTCCCGATTACTCCATTTATGTCAAAGAGAAATCCGGGGATCATTTACGGGAATTGACAATCTACAGCAAAGACTCGCACTCGGTCCAAACGACCATTTATGCAGACAGCGGGTATGTGGAGGTGGACGGGAACACAGTTCTTTTTATGCTTTATTCCGGAGAGATTCACGAACTGGACCTGAAAAACCTGGAAGACTACCGGCGAACTGATTTTCAAAAACACCGCATCGCCATACCAGTAGACAATCTGATGCTGGAACGCCGGGAATCTGCCCGGAGGGGCGACCGGGAAATGACGATTCCCATGATGCAGCAAAACGTGGAAAAATACACCCGTGAACGGGATAATGTGTATTCCAAAATCCGGAAACTGGTCGAAAATGAACTGGATACTAATATTGTTTATAACCTTGATGAAATTAAAAAACTGATCGATCAAAAGAAGGCAGAAAACCGTCAGACACTGTCTGACAAAGCCGCCAAAGCGGGAAATAAGCGTCTGAATTCGGTCTATTCACGGATTAAAGGTGAATTCAATCTGGCGATGAGCTATCAGAAGCAGATCAACAAGTATGAAGTCGAAATCCACAAGAAATTTTCCATTCCCTTTGCCTGTATTGTATTCGTTTTACTGGGCGCTCCATTGGGCGTCATGACCCGGCGCGGAGGCATCACAATGGCAGCCACTCTAAGTATTATTTTCTTTTTGGCGTATTATGTTTTTTTAATCGGAGGAGAGGAACTGGCTGATATGGTGATCATTTCGCCCTTCTGGGCGATGTGGGCTCCCAATATCCTGCTGTCGCTGGTGGGCGCCTATTTGATTTATTACGCAACCTGGGAGCAGAAGGTAATGGATTTTTCCAGGTTGTTCAGGGTATTCAAACGAAAATCCAAACATATAAAATAAATCTAATTCTATTTAAACGGAGTGTATCATGATTCCCACTGATTTCATTGAAAAAAAGAAAATAGGCAATGAACATACAGCGGATGAGATCAAAGATTTTATCGGCGCTTACGTTAAGGGAGATATTCCCGATTACCAGATGGCTGCCTGGCTGATGGCAGTCAATTTTCAGGGAATGACCGATCGTGAAACCATTGCACTGGTGGATGTCATGCTGCACTCCGGTGAAACTATCGATTTATCTCATATCGAAGCATTCAAGGTGGACAAACACAGCACCGGAGGCGTGGGTGATAAAGTTTCTCTGATCCTGGCGCCGCTGGCAAATGCCTTGGGATGTGTCGTGCCGATGATATCCGGTCGGAGCCTGGGGCATTCCGGAGGAACGCTGGATAAACTCGAGAGCATTCCGAATTTTAACGTGATGCTGTCGAAAAAGGAATTTATCCGGCTCGTTGAGGATTATGGTCTGGCTATGGGCGGTCAAACCAAAGAATTGGTGCCGGCTGACCGTAAAATGTACGCCCTGCGGGATGTGACCTCGACCGTGAAATCAATTCCGCTGATCTGCGGCAGTATTTTAAGTAAAAAAATTGCAGAAGGCATTGATGGTCTTGTTCTGGACGTTAAAACCGGCAACGGTGCCTTTTTATCCGAATACAATCAGAGTCAGCGATTGGCTAAACAGTTGAAAAACGTAGGTCAGCAATTTGGGTTAAAGATCAAGGCGGTTATCACCGATATGAATCAGCCTCTTGGGAAAGCCGTCGGTAACTGGCTGGAAGTAGTGGAATCCATTGATGTGTTAAAAGGCGGCGGACCGGCTGATCTTGTGGAAGTCACCTTACATCTGACTGCCTGGATGGTGGTGATGTCCGGCATTGAGAAAGACTTCGATAAAGCGTTGCGATTGCTTGAAAACGCCATTCGGTCCGGAAAAGCATTTGAAAAATTCCTGATGATGGTCGAGAAGCAGGGCGGTGATATTGACATGATCCAAGATCCGGAAAAGTACAAAAAGGCGGCAGTTATTAAACCGGCGCTGTCCGAGCAAAGTGGCTATGTTAAAGAAATTGATTCATACACAATCGGCATGACGGCGCTGTCATTGGGCTCCGGACGCAAAAATTTGCAGGATTTGATCAAGCCGGAAGTCGGGATCATGATTGAGAAAAAAATCGGCGATTCCGTTGAAAAAGGCGAAATATTGGCGCTTATCCACGCACCGGACAAAAACGCCTGGCAGAAAGCGGAACAGCAGCTGTTGAAGGCGTTTCGGATTAGTGAAAATAAAGTGGCGCCGCCACCGCTGTTTTACGAGACGTTTTAGGTAGTTTTAATTCAGCCGATTCTGAACGGCTTCACTTTTCAATTCCCGCAAAGCGTCATTTGCGATCCAGCGGGCGCTTTTGGAATCCAGATCATGGATTTCTCTGGCAACTGTAATTGCCTTCTGATTTAGAGACAGATTTCGTTTGCCGATCTGCCGCAAAGCCCAGTTGACGGCTTTTTTAACAAGGTTGCGTTCGTCTATCGATTCACGAACGATTAGCGGAAAAAACGGTTCAAATTTTTCATCAACTGCATTTTTATCGCTGACTGCCAGACGCGCCATCAACACAAAAGCAGCCCGTTTTTTGCCTTCATCGGGATTTGTACTCCACTCAATGGCTACCTGCCATGCCAGAGAATGTTTCTCGAAAAGATTCATGCAGCATTGATCGCAGATTTCCCAGTAATCGAATTCCAGCGCCCAGGCTTCCATCTGCATTTCAGTCAATAGTTTAGGGTCATCGATCATGGTTGCCAGAATACGGGTTTCTCGTGTATTATGATTCCATAGCGCTGTTGCCAGTTCGTGGTCATTGCGGTATGATTTTGCGATCCGGCGGAGTTCGGGGATTTTTACGCCATATGCCCGGTCGGGTGTGATGCCGTAATTTGCCATGAAGCCGAGAGTGTCCGGATTTGCCAGAGATTTTAATTTTGAAACGATTTCCGATAGATTATTGTTTAATTGAGCCATGATACTTCAGCATTATATGAATGTTCGGAAAAAATTTGATGCTATTTCAGGATCATCATTTTACGGGTCAAGGAATAATTCCCGTATTGAAGAATATAAAAATAGACGCCGGAACTCAGAGCCGGTTGAATCGACTGAATATTGACATTGACAAAATGATTCCCGGCTGGCTGATAATCATTCACCGGCTCAGCGACTTTTTCACCAAGAATATTATAGATGCTCAGCCGGACAAGCCCTGCTTCAGGAAGAGTATATTCGATGCGGCTTTCCGGGTTGAAAGGATTTGGATAGTTTTGCTTGAGATTAAAAGTAAAATCCGTTAAAGATTGTGATTCAATGCCTGAAACACTGTAGTAATAGATCGAAATATCGTCGATATACCAGCCATCAAATTCGTCTAAACCATCGGATTTCAGGACAAATCGCAGGAGAATTTGCCGGTCCTGGTAGGCGCTAAGGTCAATATCTTCCTGAATCCAGTTGGTCTGGAAGCCGTGATAAACCGGCGCATTCTTTGGCTGTGCGCCGTTACCGGAACCGGGCGCCGTGTATTGTCCTTTCAGAGACGACCAGTTACTGCCGTTGTCGGTACTGATCTGTACCATACCGCAATCCCAGTTGTTTTCAATTTCATAGTAGGTCCAAAAAGTCAGCCGGGGAATGGGATAGCCGGAAAGGTCGATTGGATTCGTTAAAGTCATGACGGCATTCGCATTAGCGGCGTACACACCGGTAGATGAATCTGTATAGCAGCTGTTAAAGCTATGGTAAGAGCTGGTCGTTGTTTTCCAGGCGCTGTCTGTTGTTGTCCAATAGCGGGACAGGGAGTCGCCGGAATCCGCAAAAACAGCGGATTGTGAACCGATAAAAAAGCCGATAGTATCGGTATCCATTAACAGATTTTGATGCCATGTCTGAGCAATCAATTTAAGGTATTCACCCGCCGGCGCATTGCTGTGAATATATAACTGATAATCGATGCTGTCGCTTTGCCAAACGTTCAGAGGAGCAACATTCTGAGCGGATTCAGCTATATCTAAATATTGAGAGACGGGCGTTAATTTTACCTGAATGTCATCAATAGACTCAAGCCCCCGGTTTTTGACAACAATTTGCAGATTGACGGAATCACCGGGTAAAAAGACGGATTGTTGAAAATTGTGACCGGCAACCGCAGCCAGTCCCCCGGGAATCCAGCAGAGGTAGAGGTTAGCTCCGATATTTTCTTCCGACAGCGGAATGATACGATCTTCATCGGGCCAGAATCCGTCAGCAGCCGATCCGACTTCAAAAACAAAGGAGAATATCTTATTTTTTTCAGTCTGCTCGCCGTACATCCAGTCCCGCTCCGTGCCATTTGATAAATAACCGATGGCGTTAATGCTGTTTCCATAGCGGTAGCCGTTGTATTTACTCATATCATCAGCGTATTCCCGGTAAATAATTGAATCGGGAGATTGCTTACCGGTATATCCCCAGGGATAGAGAATAAGATTGCTGTAGCTGTGGTAATTGATGTGAGTCTTTATCTCTTTGTCTCTAACGAAATTTGCAAAATTGCTTGATTCCGGTTCAGATAATGAGGATGGTCCCCGATATGTTTCATGGTTGGTATATGGACTTGACCCCTCGTTGTCATAGCCCCAGGCGTGTGCATAGTTACGATTTAAATCAACGCCGTAACTGCCGTCGCCATTGTCTCTGCGGTTTTTACGCCACATACCGCCGCCACCGGGATTGGTTTGACGATTATATTCGTATCCATCGGGATTCAGACATAGCGCGAAGTAAATTTCACGATTATTGACCAGGTATGTTACGACAGAATCGGTCCCGTAATTCTCCAATAAATAATACATGAAATACATGACGGTTGCCATTGAAGCGCCTTCCCGGGCGTGAAGCAAGGCGTCAAAACAGACCTGTGCTTCGTCTTCGTCCTGGCCGGGATTGTCGGAAATCTTTATCATCCAGAGCTCCCGCTCCTCGTGACTTTGCCCGATTGTAAATTTTTCATTGATTAAATTCGGGTAATGTGCTCGCATGGAATCCAGCTCTGCGACAATTTCATCAAACGTATAAAATCCGCCCATCGATCCGAATTTGAACCCGGTAACGCCGTATTTTTGTTCGGTTTTTTCCAATTGAACCTGTTTTTCTTCTGGGGTTAATTTTTTAAGGTTTTTGTAATAGGCGTCCCAATCGTCAATTAATACCTTATGGCGA
>JAHIOG010000422.1 GCA_018895675.1 bacterium | reverse complement strand
AGATAGGTAATGAATTTATTGAAACAAAAAAGATGGTATTACTTAGGTAAATTATGTTTAGCACAACTTACTATTAGTCTTTTCTATTGATCTAAGTATAAATTCTTGTTTGAATAATGAAACTCACACAAGCCATAAAGAATATGAAAGAAAATGAAATGGTAAAATATTTGTTAACTGTTATGAAAGGTTTATCCGAAAGGATCCCTCTGGGAAAAGTGAAATATCCTGACCTTATTTTGAATATTCCGGAAGCTGTTTGCCAATCACGAAGGATTCCTTTGGAAAGGCATCTCTATGAGAAAAACAGTTGCAATAACTATTAAGTTCTTATTAACCTCCGACGTTACCATAGGCATCCCTTATCGGGAAGGTCGGTTAGCAATTCAAAAGGAATGTGAATAATATGCATAAGATAAAAATTGTTTTTCTAATAGCATTGACGTCATTTTTATTAATCTCTTTCTTTTCCTGTAATTCGGAAAAAGAAGAAAAAACCGTATTTCGCTGTCTTGGCAGCTGGGATATGCCGCCAATGTATCATGGTAATCCTTATGCTCCCGGTGGTGTGGGGGATGACGCTAAAAACTTTATTTTCGGCATGCTCTTCGGCTATGATGTGTTTAAATGTGAATTTTGGCCTAATGTAGGATTAGATTATCAGGAGACGGTAAAAGCCTTAACGGTGAAACTCCGTCGAGGTCTTTTATGGGATGACGGCACACCATTCACCAGTAAGGATGTGTACACCAGTTTTGTACTGCATGGTGGCCTTGGTGAATGGTCTGAAATATGGAGATATATTGATCAAATAGAGGTCCCCGATAGTTTCACTGTTGTTTTTCACTATGGTTCTACAAAATCAATTTTATCTAAATTTTTCATGTTTACGAATCTTATCGACGCATCTTACCATATATATGGTAAGTGGTTGGATGATGCGGAGACATTGTTAAAGATGCGAAAGCAATTGTGGCAAAAAGAGGAAGAACTGGGCAAAGCGGCCAGAAAATCGGATGACTATCAAAAACTTAATACTCAGGTATTGGAAAAAGGAAAAATATTCAGGGAGAGTTTACAAAATTTTAAACCGAAACTGCCCATGGGGTATGGTCCGTTTAAACTTATAAAAGTTACTTCGGATCAGATGCTTCTGGAAAAAAATGACAACCATTGGGCGGTAAAAGAGATATTATTTGATGAAATAAGAATCGGCAGATATACTACCAACGAGCTTGTTTGGGCTTCACTGATAGCCGGAGAAATAGATCTTGAGAAGCCTGCTACTCCAATTGATGTTGTAAATGCTATTGTAAAATCTCAGCCGAAGATTAAGCATATACCGATATCGGATTTTTCCGGTTTTTCTTTAGTCTTAAATAACGAAAAATTTCCTTTTAGTGAAAAGGATTTCCGTCAGGCGCTGGCATATATTATAGATAGAGACAAAGTAAGGATGGTAGCTCATTACTTTGGCAATATAGTGAAATATTCCTGTGGGATATTGCCCTCGGTTTTGAACATCTGGACGTCGCCTGAATTCCGAAATACTATGAAATTATATCCTGTTGATCATATTAAAGCTGAAGAATTGCTTAAGGGTATTGGTTTAAGCAGGAACGATGCCGGTTTTTGGACAACTAATGATGGTAAGGTGCTGAAGTTTGAGATTGCATCTAACCCGAATACGGATTGGGTTTTAGCTGCCGAAGAGATGTCCCGACAGCTTACCGTATTTGGTCTAAAGACCAATGTAAGGATAATTGAGGGAACTCTGTATGGACCAACTCTTGGTGCAAGAGAATATGAAATGGCGATAGAGGTTGCGATATCGGCAAAGTTACATCCTGTGCAGGCATATCTGAATTTCTATAAATCAAATGGTCGGATTGGGAATATAACCGGTTTTGATTTTAATGTTATGGATGCAGAAGGCAATAACATAAACCTTGAAAAACTGCAAGAAGCTCTGTTTGTGACTACTAATCCGGCTGAACAGCGGAAGATAATCGAAAAATTAGCATGGGCAACCAATGAATATCTGCCGGTTATCAGTTTAGTAGAAAAGAATTCCCAATTTTTTGTTTATGATGGCGGTCGGGTTATCGGCTGGCCTTATGGCGAGGAATTGCAGAATAAGTTTGGGTTTAACTGGCGGGTGGCTTCCCTTAAATGGATGACTGAGGGAATTCTAACGCCAGGGAAAGAGAGGGTAAAATGACAGTTTCAGTAATTATTAAGCGGATATCAATTGCTCTCATTACTATCTTTATAGCGTTAACTATCACTTTCTTTCTAACACGAAATATGCCGGGTGATATTTTTTATTCGATGGCGCTGGACAAAATGAGAACCGAGGGTATTACATTCGATGTCGCCTATGAGCGGGTAACAGCCATATACGGCATGGGATTAGATGATCCCTTATATATACAATACTTCAATTATTTGGGCAATACTCTTAAAGGCGATCTGGGCACATCAATCTACTATCATATCTCTGTCAACAAGATAATTGCCAAGGCTATTCCCTGGACGGTTTTTGTATGTTCTATCTCCATAATCCTTAGTTTTATCATAGGCTCATTATTAGGCATGATAGTGGCATTGAAGCGCAAAACAATCCTTGACCCATTGGCGTCTGCTTATGCCTCAATCACTGACGCCATGCCCGCATATATTACAGCTATAATACTTCTTATTATTTTTGCAATAAAATTAAAATGGTTCCCTTTAAAGGGCGCCTATAATGTTGACGTCACACCGGGATTTAATTTAGCGTTCGCTTTAAATGTTCTTTATCACGCTGCTTTGCCTATTTTATCTTATACCGTGCAAAACTTAGGGGGGTGGATACTTACAATGAAGTCCAGCGCAATTAGCGTTCTGGGAGAAGATTATGTGATTGCTGCCCAGGCAAGAGGACTGAAAGAGAGAACAATTGCCATATCATACATTGGCAGGAATGCGATTCTCGCCCCTTTTACAAGCTTAGCCATAGTATTCGGAAGCATGTTAGGCGGCGCGGCCCTTATAGAGGGCGTTTTTGCTTATCCCGGCATAGGTTTCTTTTTTGGCAAGGCTGTGGCGCTCAGGGATTTTCCCTTGATGCAAGGTCTGTTCCTTCTAACTATCGGCGGCGTAATAATAGCTACATTTGCAGCGGATATTCTTTATGCGGCGATAGACCCAAGAGTCAGGAATGGGGGTTAATATGTTATTGTTAAAAAAATCACAAGACAAATTACTTCATGCCTATAATGCAGCGTTGAAGTTTTCCCGTTTTTTTAAAGGCAGAAAAAAGGCGCTATTCGGTTTAAGCATTACGCTTTTATTTATACTTATGGCAACCATAGGCCCTCATATTGTGCATCTGGACCTTACTACCCGATATATGGAAAGATTTCAGCCCCCTTCATTTAAACATATATTGGGGACCGACTTTGTAGGCAGGGACATTTTTTCCCAGATAGTGCATGGCTCAAGCGACGTTATCGGTGT
>JAHIOG010000421.1 GCA_018895675.1 bacterium | reverse complement strand
ATTGCGATAGTTCTATTGAAGTAATATTGACCTCGAAAGCGCATTAATACCAAAGCCCGATCTTCAACAATCGGGCTTTTTCTATTACTGTTTCAAAAGTCATTTTTCATCAAGATTTTGATCTTTGATATGACAGGAGTAGACAAAAAAACAGCACAGTTACTGCACAATTTTATTTTTTCACGACGAGTGCCCTACGTTCTTTTAAGCCGTGGGTCGCTGGTTCGATCCCTGCTGCACTCACACAACATAGATCGCCCGGCAAATGCCGGGTTTTTTATTACGTTCCTCGACGAGAAATTAGTGAATTCGAACGCAATTTTTCAACAGGGAAATATATTCTATCGCCAATGTTTTATATTCGATTTCAGGTGTTGAAAATGTATCCAAAACTGACAGGATTGGACACTTTTAGACAAAAAAACTGCACAGTTACTGCACACTTTTTTTATCTGTAGAGTGACTCCCTACGTTTAGGGTTGGTTAACAAATAGAAATAAAAAAAAGCACCTACACAAGCAGGTGCTTTCTCTTTCTTCTTATCAAAATTATCAGATCAACATATCTAATCCACGCACTGATTTTCTGTAATTTTCATCTGGCAAATCAACATTATGAACAAAGATGAATTTGTTAGAGAAATTAAAAATGGCAATCATCCCAAATATCATATCAGGAATATAAACAACATTGAGACTCCTATATCAATTCCAGACGATTATTAACGCGGTTTTTAATATTTAGTACATTTCTCATATAGAACATGTTATATTATTATATGGGAAAATATGACGCAAGAAAGTTAGCAAAAAACGGATTGGAACAATTGCGGAAGCAAGCAATCCAGCTTCGGAAAAAAGGGCTGATCCTCACAGCGATTGCTGAGATACTTGTCGTCCGCTGTGCAACAGTATCTGTTTGGTGGAAACTTTATCAAGCTGAGGGTTCCAAGGCATTCAAGTCCAAGGATCAACTGGACAAAATAAAAGTTTTCTATAAATCAGACTAACTTAAAAAACAATGTCATTGCACATATGCGTAAACTGCAAAAGACTCCAGTGCGCGTCAAAAGTTACTTTAAACATCCCAAGATTGCTTACGCGAATGATACGGACAGATTATAATCGCCTAGTTAATAATACGTGATTCTTTTGGGGTACTCGATGAAAAATATAGTTAAAACTACAGATCTAATTAATGGATGGAAAAAACTTGGGCTTGATATAGGAGATAAGGTCATAGTACACAGTTCTTTATCAAGTCTTGGTAGTGTAGATGGAGGCCCAGAGACAGTTATTAAAAGTCTTCAGGAAGCCGTGGGGCGGTCTGGTATTCTTGTAATGCCATCTTTTACTTATGGGGGCGGTCCATTTCATTCGGAGACATTGCCATCAGTTGTTGGGTTAATATCGGAGACATTTCGCCAAATGAACGACGTCTATCGCTCGTGGCATCCTACTCACTCTTTTTGTATCTGGGGCAAAAGTGCTAAAAACTGGGCAGTGATACATAACGATTACCACCCCTTTGCGGATAATTCACCAATTGGTAGATTATATAAAAATGAAGGAAAGATTCTACTTATTGGTGTTGACCATTATGCTAATACTATGATTCATCTGGCTGAAAAATTCGTTGCCGTTCCTTATATCTCCGGTATGTCGTTAGAGTATCTTGATGATAATGGTAATATAAGAAAAGTAACTTCTCCATGGAGACCGGGGTGTAGTAAAGGATTTAATATTGTGGATAGTCTTGTGAGGGGAACAACTTCATGGAGATCTACAACAATAGGAAAAGCGGAGTGTCAAATAATGAGTGCAATTGATGTGGTATCATGTGCGACTTCGTTGCTGAAAAAGGATAAATCTGCATTGTTGTGCAATGAGCCATTGTGTGAATGGTGTTTGAATGCAAGAGAAATCGTGTAGAAGAGAAGATATGAATGAAATTATTCCTCGAGGGCTTGTTGTTTCGTGCCAGGCAGAAGGAGATAGCCCATTTAATAGTCCTCAAATGATTTTTGCATTTGCTAAAGCTGCTGAGATGGGTGGTGCGGTAGGAGTACGATTGGAGGGTATAAAGAACATAGAATATTCTGCAAAAAAAATTTCCATTCCAATTATTGGAATTATCAAAGGAAAGTATGAAAACGGAGAAGTGCTTATTACACCAAGATTTGAGGATGCAAAAAATATTGTTGATGCCGGCGCTCGGATTATTGGCATAGACGCTACCAAGCGCACACGCCCAGATGGCAGTTCTTCGTATGAAATTATTAAGAAAATCAAAGCCGATTTAAAAGTTTCCATTTTTGCTGATGTCTCTACTGTCAAGGAAGGGATTGATGCTGTAGAGGCTGGGGCAAATTATGTTGGCACTACGCTTTCCGGTTATACAAAATATAGTAAGAAAAAGAATGACGGACCTGTCCTGGAACTGGTATCAGAATTATCAAGGATTGTGAAGGTCCCTGTATTTTGCGAGGGGATGATCAGAAATCCCAGTGATGTAGCAGATGCACTTGATCAAGGAGCGTATGGTGTAGTAGTGGGAACTGTAATAACCAGACCTGTTAAAATTGTAGAAATTTTTGTAAAACCTTTTAAAGGAATGTCAAGATGATTCGCTTTGGAACTGATGGTTGGCGAGGTATTATTGCGGAAGAGTTTAACTTTCGAAACGTTCGTGCATTTGCATATGCAGTGAGCAGATT
>JAHIOG010000420.1 GCA_018895675.1 bacterium | reverse complement strand
GAATATGATAAATAGTCACAATTTTCATTCTTTTATCAACCTGATATATCACTCTATAATTCCCAACCCGGATCCGATAATTCTCCTTTGAGTCTCGAAGCTTGCGATTTTGCCTCGGAAATGGGTTCTCCGAAAGTGATTCTGCCACCTTAATAATTCGAGGAATTTGTTTTGGTTCAATATTCCTTAGATCTTTTTCGGATGATCTCTTCCACAGGACTTTATAATAATCCATCTTCTTTCAGTCGCTTCTTGAGTTCATCGAATGATATCGCAGGTTCATCACGACGTTCAGCAATAATCGCAAGGTCGTGTATATCTTCTAAAAGTTCTTCATATTCCTCAAGTGGCAGCACTACTGCAGTTTTTTGACCTTTCTCATTTATAATGTATTGCTGTTGTATTTTTCCCATATTTATTCTCCTGACATTTTCTTTATCTATTTTGCCCAATTTGAAATTTGCAATCCTTCAACTCGCTGGAAATGCCGCTCTTTATTAGTTTTTGTTCTTTCAATTCCCATACTAAAAAAACGGGTGAAATCATAAACACTTAAATAATAGATAGATTATGTTCCTTCGCTATATGCTGTTATATATCTTATTTGTTCTTCTGTCAAATAATCAATGTTCAAACCCATGGTTTTGAGCTTCAAAGCCGCGATCTCCTGATCCTGTTCCTCGGAAATGTCATAGACTTTATTTTCCAGCTTCCCGGCATTCTTTGCCAGGAACATCATCGCCATGAACTGGTTGGCAAATGACATATCCATCACTTCGGACGGATGTCCTTCGGCGGCAACCAGATTCACCAGACGTCCTTCGCATAGGATGAATATCCGTTTTCCGTTTTTTAACGTATACTGCACACAATTCGGTCGAATTTCTTTTTTCGACTCGGTTAATTCTTCAAGATCACTGAGATTGATTTCACAATCATAGTGCCCGGTATTACATACGATTGCGCCGTCTTTCATCTTTTCAAAATGGCGTTTGACAATTACATCTTTCATGCCGGTTGCCGTAATAAAAATATCACCGATCGATGCGCATTCATCCATTGGCATGACCCGGTATCCATCAAGGGTTGCTTTTAGAGCCGCGGTTGGTTTCACTTCGGTGCAAATCACATTAGCGCCCTGACCATCGGCGCGCATGGCGCATCCTCTTCCACAATGTCCATATCCGGCGACGACAAAAGTCTTGCCTGCTATTAAAACGGAGGTTGCTCGAAGAATACCATCCATCGATGACTGACCGGTGCCATATACGTTATCAAAATCCCATTTCGTTTCGGCATCATTTACCGCCACAACCGGATATAGCATTTTTCCATCCGCCGCCATTGCCCGCAAACGGTGGATACCGGTGGTTGTCTCTTCCGACCCGCCTAATATTTTCCCGGCTAATTCCGGATATTTATTATGAACCGTAAAGATCAGATCCGCGCCATCGTCCAGAGTAAGCGTTGGCTCTTGTTTCAGGGTCTGATCGATGCACCAGTAAAATTCTTCCGTCGTTAATCCATGCCATGCCCAGATGGGAATACCCTCTTCGTAGAGTGCGGCAGTGACGTCATCCTGAGTGCTGAGTGGATTGCAGCCACTCCAGGCAACCTGGGCGCCGGCGGCTTTAAGCGTTCGAACCAATACGGCTGTTTCTTTAGTAACATGCAAACAACCGCTGATCCGCATTCCTTTTAAAGGTTTTGCTTCTTTATATTTTTCGCGCAGCGTCATCATTACCGGCATATGGGACTCAGCCCATTCAATTTTCAATCGACCGGATTCGGCAAGTTTTATATCTTTTATTTTCCCTTCCATCATTTCACTCCAAAATAGGTTTTTAATTCATCAATTTTATCGGTTTTTTCCCAGGTAAATTCATCGTCTTCACGTCCGAAATGACCGTATGCAGCAGTTTTGTAATAAATCGGACGCTTGAGTTGTAAATGCTTGATCAATTCCGACGGCTTTAAGGGAAATATCTTACGGATGACAACTGCCAATTTATCTTCATCAACAACACAGGTTCCGAATGTATTCGCATAAACCGACACCGGTTCCGCCACGCCAATAGAATAAGCCAGCTGAATTTCACATCTTCTCGCCAACTTAGCAGCGACAATATTTTTTGCGATGTAACGCGCCATGTACGAAGCAGAACGGTCAACTTTTGACGGATCCTTACCGGAAAATGCACCGCCGCCATGCCGTCCCATGCCGCCATAAGTATCAACGATAATTTTTCGTCCGGTTACACCGGCATCGGCTTCCGGACCTCCCACTGCAAAAATGCCCGTTGCATTAATATAAAATTTTGTTTCGGGAGTCAGATAGGGCTCACATACTGGGAAGATAACGTGCTTCTTTACGTCGCTGACAATCTTTTCATGAGGTATATCAGGATTATGATGGACAGCCACGACAACACCGGTAATCGATTTGGGTTCACCGTCAATGTATTCGACCGTAACCTGAGATTTACCATCCGGTCTGACCCAATTCAGGATGCCTTTTTTCCGAACCTCCGCCAGGCGCATGGTAATCTTATTTGCCAGGGTAATAGGCAGCGGCATCAATTCGGGAGTTTCGTCACAGGCGAAGCCAAACATCATACCCTGATCACCGGCGCCCTGTTCATGTTTATCGGTCTCATTCACGCCCAATGCGATATTTTCACTCTGTTCATGAATCGAAGTGATCACCGCACAACTCGTTGCATCAAGTCCGAAATCCGAATCGGTATATCCGATCCGTTTCAGTGTATCACGAACGATACGGGGAATATCTACATATCCCCGGGTCGATATTTCTCCAACGACCATCACCAGTCCGGTAGTTGTAAGCGTTTCACAAGCTACCCTGCTGTCCGGGTCCACTGTCAATAACGCATCTAATACAGCATCGGAAACGGCATCGCAGACTTTATCCGGATGTCCTTCGGTTACGGATTCAGATGTAAAATGGTATTTTTTCATAGAAATTTGTCTCCAATTTTAAACTAAACAAACATAAGGCACAATGCTTATAAAATCAACTTAAATTCTGACGGGAAGCATCCCCTACATCTATACTGTGACCCGTGCCATTTACTTCGGCTGCCTGACCAATCAAACTGTTTTTCAAAACAGCATTCCGGACATGGGATTTTTCATCAATAATTGTATCTTCGAGAATAGACCGTTCTACGACAGCGCCCTGCGCAATACTGACATAGGGACCAATAATGCTATCCGTAATGGATGCATCAGGATGAATATAAACAGGGGGAACTATAGTAGTATTTTTAAACGATAGGTTCTTCAGCGTCGCATGGTTTAATAAATGGCGATTTGTATTTAGAAGATTTTCACGGGTTCCGCAATCATAGCAGGCGTGAATCTTTTCAACGATCATTTCTTCATTCCAGTTTAACAATACCTGCAGCGCGTCAGTTAATTGATATTCACCTTTCGTTGTGATATTATTATCGATGATGTTGCGGATTGCCTTTTTCAATAAAATCTCCTGCTGCAATAAGTAAATCCCGGCAATCGCCAGATTACTGACAGAATGCTCCGGTTTTTCAACAAGACGCTTAACTCTCCCACCTTCCAGTTCGGCAATGCCGAATCGGCGCGGGTCTTCGACTTCCATCACGCCGATGATATTCTTATTACTTTTAACAAAATGGTTAAAATCCAGATCGAGAATAGTATCTCCCAGTATAATCAACACCGGTTCATCATGATCAACCAGTCCCATCTCCACGGCGTGTCCCAATCCCTTTTGCTCCTTCTGATCAACAAAATTCACCTGAATCGGATAGTTATTGCGGACATACTCAATGACCATATCCCCTTTATAACCGACAATCAGGGTAATTTCATCAATACCGGATTGGATCAGCTTGTCGAGGATATGTCCCAGAATTGGTTTGCCCGCTACAGGTATGAGCACCTTTGGTCGCGTCAATGTAAGAGGTTGTAAACGTTTCCCAATTCCAGCAGCTGGAATGACCGCTTTCATGCATTCTCTCCCTGTTTATTCAAAATCCTTTTTCAGATACTGCTCCAGCATCGCCATGCGGGATTTTTCCCGAATCTTATTCGCCAGTTTTTTCTCAAAATCTTTAGCAATATTTTTTCCCATGAATTTCAAGAGATGGTTCATCGCAATCACTTCCGCAATAACGGTAATATTCTTACCGGGATAAATCGGGAGGTTTACAAGCGGTGTATTAACTTCGAGAATTTTTACGTAATTTACTTTAGCGCCTATTCGTTCATAATTAGCGTCATCATCCCATTCAACCAGCTCTACCTGAACTTCCACGCGTTTCTGCTGGCGAATCGCCTGAATACCGAACATCTGTCGGACATCAACGATTCCCAGACCACGGACTTCCATGTGATGTTCCAGAAATTCATTACTGGTCCCGATGATCACATTATCAGCGCGACGAATGATTTTAACAATGTCGTCAGCCACCAGCCGGTGTCCCCGCTCAACCAGGTCCAAAGCGACTTCACTTTTCCCGATACCACTACGACCTGTTAACAACAGTCCAACTCCATATACATCTACCAGTGAACCATGTACGATCGTCGATGGCGCCAAATTCCAGTCCAGATAATCCATCATTTGTCCAATCAGATTACTGGTTAACGTACTGGATGAAAACAGAGCGATGTTGTTTTCTCTGGCAACTTCCAGGAAAACATCAGACGGTTTTGCACCGTGCGTAAAAATGATTGCGGGTGTTCCCGAAGAGCACAATTTTG